>JAKFFL010000120.1:0-2573 GCA_036675225.1 Sphingomonas sp.
ACGCGCAATTTCTCGATCGCCGGAATGAGCTTGGCGCGCAGGCGGTCGGCGGTGTCGTCGCCGACCGGGACGACGACCGGAAGCGCCATGCAGCGCTCCCCAGCCGAGCCGAAGGCGGCGCCAGTCAGATCGTTGACCACCTGGTCGAGGTCGGCGTCCGGCATGACGATGCCGTGGTTCTTGGCGCCACCGAAGGCCTGCACGCGTTTCCCGTTCGCGGTGCCGCGCGAGTAGATGTATTGGGCGATGTCGGACGATCCGACAAAGCTGACCGCGGCAATGTCCGGATGGTCGAGGATGGCGTCGACCATTTCCTTGTCGCCGTGGACCACGTTCAAAATGCCGTCGGGAAGACCCGCTTCCTTCATTAGCTCGGCGAGGCGGACCGGCACGCTGGGGTCGCGCTCCGAGGGCTTGAGGATGAAGGCATTGCCGCAGGCGATCGCCATGCCGAACATCCACATCGGGATCATCGCCGGGAAGTTGAACGGGGTGATGCCGGCGCCGATGCCGAGCGGCTGGCGCATCGAGTAAACGTCGATGCCCGGTCCCGCGCCCTGGGTATATTCGCCCTTTAGCGCCTGCGGGATGCCGCAGGCATATTCGATCACCTCGAGCCCGCGCTGGACGTCGCCGCGGGCGTCGGCGATGACCTTGCCATGCTCGGACGACAAGAGTTCGGCGAGCTCGTCCATATGGGCCTCGATCAATTCCTTGTAGCGGAACATGACCCGCGCGCGGCGCTGCGGGTTGGTCGCCGCCCAGGCCGGCTGCGCCGCCTTGGCCGCGTCGACCGCGCGCTGCAGATCCGCGGCGCCGCCGAGCTTCACCTTCGCCTGGACCGCGCCCTGGTTGGGGTCGAAGACGTCGCCCGAGCGATTTCCCGAGACATAGCTTTCGCCGCCGATGAAATGGTCGATGTCACGCAACATGATGCAAGCGTCCTGGTCTGGGTTGGGGTCGCGGCTCCCCTAGACCCGGCCCCGCGCAAATGCCAGCGGCGGGCCCAATCCTCCCCGGGACGGGGAGGGGGACCATGCGGAGCCGCAGGCGAAGGATGGTGGAGGGGGTTTGCCACGAGGGCCGCCCCCTCCGTCAGCGCTCCGCGCTGCCACCTCCCCGCGAGCGGGGAGGATTTATTCGGCGATGTAGCGCCATGGCGCGCGCGGCCCGTCGCGCTTCCAGACAGTGAAGAAGGGGAAGCCTTCGGGCTCGCCGGCCTTGGGCGGATCGTTGGGGCGGATCATGCCGATCGAGACGCCGAGGTCGCCGCTCGACGCAACGAAGCTGCGCTCCGTGCTCCAGTGGATCTTGGCCGGGCCTTCCTCCTTGAAATTGGCGACGACGGCGTCGAGGCCATAGGCAAAGCCGGCGCCGGCATACATGTTCATCGCGTCCGGCCGGCCGAAGTCGCGGAAGGCGGTCTTGAGGCCGACATTCTGGGCATGGTCCGAGAAGCTCTTCTCGGCGGCGGCGAGGCTCTCCTGGTGGCGCGCGACAATCGCGGAATTGTCGACCGGATCCGCGGCAAAGGCGGGCAGCGCCGGCTCGATCATCGCGGTGGAGACTTCGCCGGCCTCGCGCGGGTTCTGGCGGTAGGCGACCACTCGCCAGCCCGCCGGGCGCTTGACCCAGTAGCTGAGATATTTGCGGTCGCGCTTCGCTTCGTCGCCCGAGCCGACGGTCAGGAAGCCGTAGGTGAAGCCGTGCGTGCCGTCGGCGGCAATGCCGGCGCGGACCGGCGCCCAGGACAGGTGGCCGTCCTTGAACGCCGGGCTGGCCTTGAACGCATCGGTAACCGCCGCCTTGCCGGTGACGATGCCCTTGCCGGGCAGCGGCATGGCCGCGTCGTCGTCAAGCATGGCTGTGATCCCGGCGACCGGATCGAGCGTCGCCGCCTGCGCCGCGAACGTGCGGTCGGCGGCGAGCAGTTCGTCGACATTGCTCTTGGCGGTCGCCGGCGCGGCGATGAACAGCAGTGCGAGCAACAGGGTGCGGAGCATGTGAGTCCCCCAGGGATTTGCGCTCTCACCTAAGCGGATTTTGCCGAGGCGCACGGCGCCTTCGACCAATGCACAGGCGGCTTCGACTGAAGACGGGGTTGCCAATGGGCGGCGGTCGGGTTCATCGACACGGCCATGAAACATTTGGTCGCGCTCGCCGCTCTTCTCGCCAGCTCCGCCGCTTTGGCGCAGGTCCCTGAAAATGACGCCAAGCTACGCGCCTGGGTGGAGCCGGTCAGCGGTGCCGAAATGAAGCAGACCGTCGCCAGGCTGGTCAGTTTCGGCACGCGCCACACCCTCTCGTCGCAAACCGACCCGAAGCGCGGCATCGGCGCGGCGGTGCGCTGGGCGGAGGCGGAGATGAAGGGCTTCGGCCTGCAGACGCTGCAGACCTGCGACACCGTCACCGGCCGGCGCGTGCCAACTCCGACCAAGGTCTGCAACGCCGTCGCCATCCAGCGCGGCACCGAACGGCCGAACGACGTCGTCATCATCACCGGCCATATCGATAGCCGCGTCACGGACGTGATGAATGCCACCTCAGACGCGCCCGGCGCCAACGACGACGGT
>JAKFFL010000130.1:0-2573 GCA_036675225.1 Sphingomonas sp.
AAGACGCGGGCCGGGGCCGAATGGGTCAACCGGCTGGCGAGGAAGCGGGGCCTGAGGATTGCGTTGGTCGCGGCCAGCATCGACGAGGCGCGCAGCGTGATGGTGGAAGGATCGAGCGGCATCTTGCCGGTGGCGCGCAAGCACCGCGTGGCAGTCAAATGGGAGCCGAGCCTGAAGCAACTGACCTGGCCGAGCGGGTCGATCGCGCAGCTCTATTCCGGCGATAACGCCGACGGGCTGCGCGGGCCGGAACATGGCTTCGCCTGGTGGCCTGGCGACGCTCGATTTGGTGGTCTGCGCCGCCGTCGACGGATTCTTGATCGACACGCCGCCGGCGAGCCCATCGGTTGGTAGCTGCCATGTCGCCGGCGCGGCGCCGACCGGCGCCTGGGCGGGCCATGCGCATGCGCTTGCCGGCTATACGGGCGGCGGCTGGCGGTTCATCGCTCCGTTCGAGGGCCTGACGGCGCTCGACAAGGCGTCGGGCGAAGTCGCGGCTTTCCTTGGCGGGGCCTGGGACAAGGGCCATGTGCGGGCGGCCAAGCTGTCGGTCGGCGGCAACCAGATCGTCGGCGCGCGGCAGGCGGCGGTGGCCGATCCCGCTGGCGGCGCCACGATCGATGCCGAGGCGCGCATGGCGATTGCCGCCATCCTGGCGCGCCTGCGGACGCACGGCCTGATCGCGACCTGAAGCCGCCGTCCTTGCGCGGGTTGGCCCCGCTCCATAAGGAGCTGGGGCATGCGCTTGCCCATCGTCTTCGCACTGGCCGCCGGTCTTGCCGCGCCCGCCATGGCGCAAGTGCCGGACGGACAACCGTTTCGTATCTTCTTCGACTGGGCCAAGCCCGAGCTGACCCGCGACGCCGAGGCGATCCTGGAAGAGGTCGTGGCAGCCTACCAGCGCCTCAAGCCGAGCCGCGTCGAGGTGGCCGGGCACAGCGACCGGTCGGGACCGCTGGGCGTGAATGTCGCGGCGTCGCGGCGCCGCGCGGAAGCCGTGAAGGCCTATCTCGCCGCGCACGGCATCCCCGCCAGCGCCATCACGGTCGCCGCTTTTGGCGAAAGCCGGCCGATCGTCGCGACCGAGGACGGCGTGCGCGAGGCGCAGAACCGGCGGGCCGAAATCCGCTTGGGCCAGTGAAACCGATTGCGGCACCGGCCCGTTGCCCTTGCAGACAAATGGGAGAAACCAATGCCAGATCCTCGCTTGCTTGCCGCCATCCTCGCGACCGCGGTGCTGACCGCCTGCGGCGTAGGCAATGATGCCAAAGGCAATGCCGATCAGGCGGCCAATGCCGCCAGCGGGCCGATCGAGGAGGCGCCGGCGGTGTCGCTGGCCGGCCCGGACGGAACGATCATCGGCTCGGTGCGCGGCGGCGACAGTGATAAAGGCGCGGTGTTCCAGGTTCGTGCCGAGGGACTGCCGCCGGGTGTCCATGGCATGCACCTGCACACCGTCGGTCGGTGTGAAGGACCGGGCTTCGAAAGCGCCGGGCCGCACTGGAACCCGACCAACGCCCAGCACGGGCTGCAGAACCCGCAAGGACCGCATTACGGCGACCTGCCGAATATCACGGTCGGCGAAGACGGACGGTTCCAGGGCACTGTGACGATCAGCAACAGCTATTTCGACGAAACCCGTATGCGGCGCGGGCCGGCCGAGCCGATCCTCGACGCCGACGGTTCGGCGCTGGTCATCCACGCGGACCCGGACGACGAGCGGACCGACCCCAGCGGCAACAGCGGAGCGCGCATCGCCTGCGCCGCCTTCAGCCGCTGATCAGGGGGCGCTGCTGGCGGAGCCGGCCGACGTCGCGGCGGCCGGGTCGCGGAAGAAGGCCATCGCCTTGTCCTTGATGGTTTTGGGCACTTCATGCCCGCCGGCGAACCGCTCGAACGCGATCGGTACTTTCTTCACCCGCAACTTGGCGACATGGCCGCGGGCCGTGCTGAACGACAGGATCGGATCGTTCTCGCCATGGCTGATGAAGACGAACTGGTCGGGCGCCGACTTGCCGATGAACGCGGTTCCCGGCGAGAAGGCGATCACCCGGTGGAAGAGTTGCGGATTGGCGGTGCCGACCGAGAGCGCATAGCTGGCGCCGTCGGAGAAGCCCATGATCCCGACCCGCCCCGGATCGACCGCGACCTTGGTGAACAGATCGGCCAGCGCCGCGTCCAGCGCCTTCAAATCCTTGCCGTAGCGCGGCTGCGCGTTCATCTGGGTGCCGCGCCGGGCCACCAGATCCTCGACCATGTCCCAGCTGCCCTTGATCGATTGCGGGATAAGCAGGACGATGCCGTTGGCGTCGGCCGCCTCGCGGAAGGATTTTAGAACATCGGACGCCTGGCCGCCGGCACCGTGCAAGGCAACCAGGAGAGGGGCCGGCGCGCCGGTGCGGCCCTGGGGCAAATAGGCATAGGCGCCGCCGGCGAGGCTCAGCACGCCGCTGCGCTTGTCGGACGCGGCGAGCGGCGTGGCCGGCGCCCGCGCGCTCAGCTCGGGACCGGCGGCGAGGGCCGGCGCGGCGGGCGCGGCCGCGAGCAGGCCGGCGAGCAGCAGCCCGGTGATC
>JAKFFL010000128.1:0-2558 GCA_036675225.1 Sphingomonas sp.
CGATGGCGCTGGCGAGCACCTCGTCCTGGCGCTCGGCGAGGCCGGGGTAGTTGAGGTGGCAATGGCTGTCGATCAGCCTCATGCCGCTTCATCCTCCGCCAGCTCGAGCCGGGGGAAGACCGGTTGGGGCAAAGCGATCGGCACGCCCCCCTGCCCGCTGTCGATCAGGGTCAGCAATTTGTCGGCCGAGCCCGGGATGACCGGGGCGACGGCTTCGGTCAGCCTACGGATGGCGACCACCAGCGTGCCGAGCACGGCGGCCATGCGGGCGGGATCGGTCTTCCTGAGCGCCCAGGGCGCGGCGGCGTCGACATATTGGTTGCAGGCGAACACCGCTGCCATCCACGCCTCGAGGCCGGCGGAGAAAGCCAGATTCTCAAATTCTTCCGCCAACGTCGCGCAGGCCTCGTCGACCCGATCCAGCAGTGCATTATCCTCGGGCGCCTGTCCGGCCGCGGGAAGCACGCCGCCCAGGTTCTTGAAAATCATCGACAGGCTGCGCTGGGCGAGGTTGCCGAAGCTGTTGGCGAGCTCGGCATTGACGCGGGCGACAATCGCCTCGGCGCTGTAGCTGCCGTCCTGGCCGAAGGTCACTTCGCGCAGCAGGAAATAGCGCAGGGCATCGACCCCGAACCGTTCCGCCAGCGCCATCGGGTCGACGACATTGCCGAGGCTTTTCGACATCTTCTCGCCCCGCGCGAGCAGGAAGCCGTGGGCGAACACCTGGCGCGGGATCGGCAATCCGGCGGACATCAGGAAGGCCGGCCAGTAAACGGCGTGGAAGCGGACGATGTCCTTGCCGATCAAATGCACGTCGGCGGGCCAGAAGCGGGCGAAGTCCCCTTCCCGGTCGGGAAAACCAACGGCGGTCATATAGGTCGTCAGCGCGTCGACCCAGACATACATGACATGACCCGGCGATCCCGGCACCGGCACGCCCCAGTCGAAGCTGGTGCGCGAGACGCTGAGGTCCCGAAGGCCGCCCTCGACGAAGCGCATCACCTCGTTGCGCCTTGTTTCCGGCTGGATGAAACCGGGATTGGCGGCGTAGAAATCAAGCAGGGGCTGCTGGTACCTGGACAGACGGAAGAACCAGGTTTCCTCCTGGGTCCATTCGACTGGAGTGCCCTGCGGTGAGACCTTGTCGTCCCCTTCCCCGGCAATCAGCTCGCTTTCCTCGTAGAAAGCCTCGTCGCGGACCGAATACCAGCCTTCGTAGCGGTCGCGGTAAAGGTCGCCGGCCGCCTCCATCGCCTTCCAGATGGCGATGCTGGCGACGTGGTGGCGCGGTTCGGAGGTGCGCACGAACGCATCATACGAAATATCAAGCCCTGTGCACATATCACGGAAATATCCGGACATTTCGTCGGCGAACTCCAACGTGTCTCGGCCTTCGCGGCGGGCGGTCTGGACCATCTTCAGGCCGTGCTCGTCAGTGCCGGTGACCAGCCGCACGTCGCGCCCCTTGGCTCGCTGGAAGCGGGCAATGGCGTCGGCGGCAATCGCTTCATAGGCGTGGCCGATATGCGGCCTGCCGTTGGGATAGCTGATGGCGGTGGTGATGTAGAAGGGCTCGGCCATTGCCGAAGCCCCTAGCCGCGCCCCGTTGACGGGGCAACCGAGGCGAGGATCGAGCCCAGCTGGAAGACGGTGGCGGCCGCGTCGAGCGACAGCCGCGGCGCCAGCCGGCTGGTTTCGCGTGCCCGGGCGTAAGCATCGAGCGCGCGGTTCCGGTGCGCACCGTCGAGCTTGCGCGCCTCGCGGGCGATCAGCGCCGGCGCCATGTCGAGGAAAGCGGCGTAGCGGTCGGCGGCCGCCTTGGCCCCGAGCGCCTGCGCCAGCTTGGCACGCCGGCCATTGTCGCGGTCGCCGCCGCGCAGGATGGCCAGCGCCTGTGCCTCGAGCGGGGCCAGATCGAGCGAGGCATAGGCCAAAGCCCGGCCCACCGAGCCCCGGGCCAGAGGCACCAGTCGCGCGCGCTCGGCGGCGGTCAGCTCGGGTAGCTGGTGCTTCAGGACCGACGTCATGGCGTCATCGCCGAGCGGCTGGAGATCCAGCCGGCGGCAGCGCGAGCGGATGGTCGGAAGCAAGCGGCCAGGGACATGGCTGACGAGCAGGAACAGGCAATTGGCCGGCGGCTCCTCAAGCATTTTCAGCAAAGCGTTGGCCGCGGACGGCTCGAGGTCGTCGACGCTGTCGATGACTACCGCCCGCCATGGCGAGAAGGACGGGGTCACCGCGAACAATTCCCCAAGCAGGCGCACCTGGTCGACCTTGATGCCGCGAGCGAGCGTGCCGGTCTTTTCATTCTCGAGCCGCTCGAGCAGCCGGAAGTCGGGATGGCTGCTTGCCGTCACCAGTCGGCCGACGGGATGGTCCACCGGCGTTTCCAGGCCCGGCGCATGGACCGGCGGCCCCGCCGCTTCTGCCAACAAGCGTGTGGCGGCAGCCATGGCGAAGCTGGCCTTGCCGACCCCGCGCGGCCCGGCGAGCAGCCAGGCATGGTGCATCGCGCCGGAGTGCCAGGCGGCGAGGAGCTGGTCGACGGCTTTGTCCTG
>JAKFFL010000106.1:0-2543 GCA_036675225.1 Sphingomonas sp.
CTTGACGACGCCGGTGATGACCTCGCCGGCGCGCTCCTTGAATTCCTCATACTGGCGCTCGCGCTCGGCGTCGCGGACCTTCTGGAAGATGACCTGCTTGGCGGCCTGGGCGGCGATCCGGCCGAACTCGATCGGCGGCAGCGGGTCGACGATGAAGTCGCCGATCGCCGCGTCCTTTTGCAGCTTCTGCGCGCCCTTCAGATCGACCTGCTTGAAATAGTCCTCGACCTCCTCGACGACCTCGACCACGCGCCACAACCGCAGGTCGCCGGTTTCCTGGTCGAGCTTGGCGCGGATGTCGTTCTCGGCGCCATAGCGGGCGCGGGCGGCGCGCTGGATGGCGTCCTCCATCGCCTCGATCACGATCGCCTTGTCGATCAATTTCTCGCGCGCGACGGCGTCGGCGATGGCGAGCAGCTCGGCCTTGTTGGCAGTGGGGGCTGCGGGGGCTGCAGAAGCCATAAGGGTCAACCTTCCGTTGTGATTGTGTCGGCGCCCTCGGTGCTGAGCGGCGCGGTGGCGTGAATGAGCTTGTCGGTCAAGAGCAGCTTGGCCGAGGCGATCGATTCGAATGGGACCTCGCGGTCGCCCTTGGTGGTTGAAACCAGGACAATGCCATGGTCGATGCCCTGCAGGATTCCGGAGACCTGCTTGGCGCCCTGCTGGGTTTCCTTGAACTTGATCCGGGCCTCGTGGCCGGCCCAATCGGCAAAATCGGATTCGCGGGTCAGTGGTCGGTCGATTCCGGGCGAGCTGACCTCCAGCCGGTAGGCACCCTCGATCGGGTCGGCCTCATCGAGTACGTCCGACAGCTTGCGCGACAAATCGGAGCAATCGTCGATCGTCAGCTGCCGCGTGTCGGGCCGCTCTGCCATCACCTGCAGCGTCGGGTCGGAAGTGCCACCGATCATCGCCACGCGCACGAGGTCGAGGCCCAGGGCCTTCACCTCGGGCTCGATCAGCTTCGTCACGGCGGCCAGATTGGCTTCCATCTCACCTCAAGCAAACTCAAACGGCACTCGAGCCGGCCCCGGGGTTCCGGAACCAGCCTCAGCATCTCAGCGATGTCGAGGAGTGCCGGCGATATAGGCTTGTCCCGCCGGCCACGCAAGCAGTCAGGATTAGTCGGCCAGAGCGCGGTTTTCCTCGCCGATGCGAATCGAGAGGATGACGGCGTTGAGCAGGGTGAAGACCAACGCGATCTCCGGCAGACCGAAGGCCAGAGGCAGCAAGGCGATCTCGCCAGCCACGATCAGATAATTGGGGTGGTCGAGCCAGCGGTAAGGGCCGGCCTTGACCAGCGGCGCGCCGGGCATAACGATGATCCGCGTCGTCCAGCGCGCACCCAAGGTGGCAATCACCCAAATGCGTGCCGTCTGCAGCGCGATGAACAGGGCCAGCGCGACGGCGTGGATCGGCTTTCCCGGGGCAAGCAGCCAGAGGCTGACCAGCCAGGCGGCGTGGATGGCGACGAGGAACGGATAATGGCGGCGGCCATGTTCGCGCGCGCCGCCGGCCAGCAGCCGCCGCGTGTTGCGCTCGGCCAGGACCAGCTCGCCAAGCCGCTGCAGCGTGACCAACGCCAGGATCAGGTAGGCGAGCCAGGTCACGCGGCTTCGAGCAGCAGTCCGGCACAGGTGAAGCCGGGGCCGAAGGCGGTCATCAGGACCCGCCTGGGAAGGCCACGCTCGATCAGCCGCCCAAGCACGAACAGGACTGTCGGCGCGCTCATATTGCCAAAGTCGCGCAGCACCTCGCGCTCGATATTGAGCTCGCCCTGCGGCAAAGCGAGCGCGGTCTCGATGGCGTCGATCACCTTCACCCCGCCCGGATGGCAGCAGAAACGGTCGATGTCGCCGCGGGCGATCCCCAGCTTGCCGAGCATGCCGTCGACGGCATCCGCCAGCTCGCGCTCGATAAAGGGCGGGATGGCGCGGTCGAAGACCACCGCCAGGCCGGGATCCTCGACGTCCCAGCCCATGATCCGAAGGGTGTCGGGCCAGAATTTCTCGGCCGAGCCGCCGATTTGCGCCAGGCTGTGTTCGCCCGACGTCACCACCGCGGCGGCGGCGCCGTCGCCGAACAAGGCCGTGGCGACGATCGCGGCGGGGTCTTCACTGTCGAGCCGGATCGAGATCGAGCAGGTCTCGACCGCGACCATCAGCCAATGACTGCCCGGATCGGCCGCCGCCAGCCGTGCCGCCGTCGCCAGGCCGCTGACCCCGCCGGCGCAACCCAGTCCGAAGATTGGCACGCGGCGGACATCGTCGCGCAGACCGAGTCGGGATGCGGCCCGCACGTCGAGGCTGGGCGTGGCGATGCCGGTGGTCGAGACGGTGACGACTCCGTCGATCTGGTCGGGGCTCAGCCCGGCCTTTTCGATTGCCGCGCCCGCGGCTTCGACGAACAATTGCCCAGCGGCTTCCAGATAGACGTTGTTGCGCTCATGCCAGCCGTGGCGGTCCAGATACCATTCGAGAGGAGCGACGGTGTGACGCCTGGCGATGCCGGCATTGTCGAACACGCCGGACAGGCGATCGAAC
>JAKFFL010000052.1:0-15159 GCA_036675225.1 Sphingomonas sp.
CAGGTCGTCGAAGCCCTGCTCCATGCACAAGGCGATGATCTCGGCTGAAATCGAGCAGGTCGGCCAGCCTTCCTCGACCACCACCAGGCGGTTGGTCTTGGCGAGGCTGGTCAGCACCGTTTCGCGGTCGAGCGGGCGCAACGTGCGCAGGTCGATGACCTCGGCCTCGATGCCTTCCCCGGCCAGCGTCTCGGCGGCGTCCAGGGCCACTCCCACGCCGATCGAGTAACTGACCAAAGTGACGTCCTTGCCCTCGCGCACGACCCGCGCCTTGCCGATCGGCAGGACATAGTCCTCGACTTGAGGCACGTCGAAGCTGTGGCCATAGAGCAATTCGTTCTCGAGGAAGACAACCGGATCCTCGGAGCGGATGGCGGCCTTGAGCAGGCCCTTGGCGTCGGCGCTGTCATATGGCGCGATCACCACCAGGCCGGGGACGCTGGCATACCAGGGCGCGAAATTCTGGCTGTGCTGGGCGCCGACCCGGCTGGCGGCGCCGTTGGGCCCGCGGAAGACGATCGGGCACCGCATCTGCCCGCCCGACATGTAATTGGTCTTGGCCGCCGAATTGATGATGTGGTCGATGGCCTGCATGGCGAAGTTGAAGGTCATGAACTCGACGATTGGCTTCAGGCCGCCCATCGCCGCGCCGGCGCCAAGGCCGGCAAACCCATGCTCGGTGATCGGCGTGTCGACCACCCGCTTCGGACCGAACTCGTCGAGCAGGCCTTGGGTCACCTTATAGGCACCCTGGTACTGGGCGACTTCCTCGCCGATGACGAACACGCGCTCGTCGCGGCGCATCTCCTCGGCCATGGCGTCGCGCAGCGCCTCGCGGACGCTGGTCGCGGTCATGGCCGTTCCTGCCGGCACGTCCGGGTCGGCGACAATGCGCGGGGCCAGTTGCTTCGTGCCCGTATCGGCCTTGGGCGCTGGAGTTGGCTCGGTCTGCTGGTCGGACGGCTTTTGCGTAACCTCCGGCTCGTGGCTCGGCTCCGCAGCAGGCGCCGCTGCCTCACCTTCACCTCCCATCAGCGCGATGGCGGTGCCGACCTTCACCCCGTCGGTGCCTTCGGGAATGAGGATCTTCGAGATTGTCCCCTCGTCGACCGCCTCGAACTCCATCGTCGCCTTGTCGGTCTCGATCTCCGCCAACACGTCGCCCGACTTCACCTCATCGCCTTCCTTGACCAGCCATTTGGCCAAGGTCCCCTCCTCCATGGTCGGCGACAAGGCGGGCATCTTGAGCTCGATCGCCATCAGTAGGACTCCACCAGCACGTCGGTATAAAGTTCGGCCGCGTCCGGCTCCGGCGCTTCTTCCGCATATTTGGCGGCTTCAACGACGATCTCCTTGATTTGCTTGTCGATCGTCTTGAGTTCGTCCTCGGCCACGCCGGCCTTTTCCAGCAGCTTGGCGGCATGGTCGATCGGGTCGCGCTGCTCGCGATAGGACTGCACCTCCTCGCGAGTCCGGTATTTGGCCGGGTCCGACATGCTGTGTCCGCGATAGCGGTAGGTCAAAAGCTCGAGGATGATCGGGCCCTTGCCGGCCTGGGTCCAGGCCATGGCCTCTTCCGCGGCGCCGCGCACCGCCAGCACGTCCATGCCGTCGACCTGAATGCCGGGGATGCGGAAGCTCTCGCCGCGCTTGTAGAACAGGGGCTCGGAGGCCGAGCGCTCGACCGACGTGCCCATGGCGTACTGGTTGTTCTCGATGGCGTAGATGACCGGCAGGTCCCACAGCTTCGCCATGTTGAAACTCTCGTAGACCTGGCCCTGGTTGGCGGCACCGTCGCCGAAATAAGCGAGGCAAGTACCGCCGTCGTCCTTGTACTTGTGCATGAAGGCGAGGCCGGTGCCGAGGCTGACCTGCGCGCCGACGATGCCGTGGCCGCCGTAAAAGCCGTGCTCGACGCTGAACATGTGCATCGATCCGCCTTTGCCGCGCGAGATGCCGGCTTCGCGGCCGGTCAACTCGGCCATGATGATCTTGGGGTCGATGCCATAGGCCAGCATGTGACCATGGTCACGGTAGCCGGTGATGACACTGTCGCGCCCGACCTTCATCGCGCTCTGCAGCCCGACCGCGACCGCTTCCTGGCCGATGTACAGGTGGCAGAAGCCGCCGATCAGGCCGAGGCCGTAGAGCTGGCCGGCACGCTCCTCGAAGCGGCGAATGAGCAGCATTTGCTTGTAGAAGGCGAGCAGCTCGTCCCGGCTCGCCTGATAGGGCTTCGGCTCGGCCGGGCGCTCCCTGTTCGACGGCGGCGCGGCCGCCGCCTTGGCCCGGTTGGATGCGGCCGCTGGGGGACGCTGGGATTTGGACGGCGCCGCGGGCGTTGCAGCGGCCTTCTTGGCGGTTCGCGCCACATGCCTCTCCGGTCTATATCGTTGTGAGCCGCCCTATAGGATCGCCAGGCCGAAGCGGCAACCGGACAAACCCCTAGTCTAGCGGGAGGATGACCTCATCCGGGCGCACAAGGCCCAGGTCCTTGCGGACCATCTCGTCGGCGAGGTCGGGATCGGCCTTCTTCGGGTTGAGCAAGGCCGAGCGGTGGCGCAGCCGGTCGCGCTCGGCCTGGAGGCTTGCAAGCTCGACCGTGCGCTGCTGAAAATCGCGATGATAGCCGCCCCAGGCGAGCAAACCGTTGGGTCCGGCCACCGCATGTCCGGCAAAGGTCCCGACGACGACCATCGCCAGCGCCGGCAGCGCCGCGCGGCGGATCATCCCAGTACGCCTTTTACCCCTTCCCATTTCGATACAGAATCAGAAACCCGCTTGGGAATCAAGGAGATTCGCCGACTGGTTAGCGTTTCAGCGCCGACCGGCCCGCATAGCGCGCCGCGTCGCCGAGTTCCTCCTCGATGCGCAGCAGCTGGTTGTACTTGGCGGTCCGGTCGGAGCGGGCGAGGCTGCCGGTCTTGATCTGGCCGCAGGCGAGCGCAACCGCGAGGTCGGCGATGGTCGAATCCTCGGTCTCGCCGGACCGGTGCGACATCACCGCGGTGTAGCCCGATGACTGCGCCAGCCGGACGGCGGCGATGGTCTCGGTCAGCGTGCCGATCTGGTTGACCTTGACCAGGATCGAATTGGCGATGCCGTCCGCGATGCCTTGGGCGAGGCGGGCGGTGTTGGTGACGAACAGATCGTCGCCGACCAGTTGCAGCTTTGTGCCCAGGCGGTCGGTCAGCGCCTTCCAGCCGGCCATATCATCCTCGGCCATGCCGTCCTCGATCGAGGCGATCGGGTAATCGGCGGCGAGCGCGGCGAGGAAGTCGGCATTCTCCTCGGGCGACAGGTCGAGCCCCTCGCCGTCCATGCGGTAATGGCCGTCCCGGAAATATTCGGACGCGGCGCAGTCGAGCGCGATCATAACCTCGTCGCCGAGCTTGTAGCCGGCGGCGTCGACCGCTTCGGCGATGAGGTCGAGCGCGGCGCGGGTCGAGGCGATGTTGGGCGCGAAGCCACCTTCGTCGCCGACCGAAGTCGACAGGCCCTGGCCATTCAGCCTGGCTTTTAGCGCGTGGAAGATTTCCGCGCCGCAGCGCAAAGCCTCGGAAAAGCTCTCCGCCCCGACCGGCATGACCATGAACTCCTGGAAGTCGATCGGATTGTCGGCATGGGCGCCGCCGTTGAGGATGTTCATCATCGGCACCGGCAGCAAAGTCGAATCGACGCCGCCGACATAGCGGTAGAGCGGCAGCCCGCGCGCGTCGGCGGCCGCCCTGGCGACGGCCAGGCTGACGCCGAGAATGGCATTGGCGCCAAGCCGGCCCTTGTTGTCGGTGCCGTCGAGGCCGATCATCGCCGCGTCGATCTCGGCCTGGTCCTCGGCCTCGAAGCCGACGACGGCATCGGCGATCTCGCCGTTGACGGCAGCCACGGCCTTGTCGACGCCCTTGCCGCCCCATCGTGTCTTGTCGCCGTCGCGCAGTTCGACCGCTTCATGGGCGCCGGTCGAGGCACCCGAAGGCACCGCTGCCCGGCCTAGCGAGCCGTCCTCCAGCGTCACGTCGACCTCGACCGTCGGATTGCCGCGGCTGTCGAGAATGTAACGGGCGTGAATATCGACGATCGCGGTCATGGAGTCGTTCCGGTTCCGTGTTATTATGCTGGCGGCCCGCGTCTATCGGTGCGGGCCGAGCCGCGCAACTTTCCGGCCCGGCGCCGGAACAGCGGCGCGGAATCGGGGTTCATCGGGGATGAGAGCAAGGAGGACGTAATGGCGGACCAGAAAGACCTACCCGAGGGCACCGACACCGTGATTTCGGGCGCGGCCGTGGCAAGTGAGAATGAGGAGCAGATGATCGTGGCAGAGCCGAGAGCGCGCGACAAAGTGCTGGACAAGGTCCGCGAGGGCCGCGGCAAGCTGGCCGGCCAGGCGGCCGACAAGACCCGCGGACTGGTCGGCCAGGGGCTGGAGCGCGGCAGCGAGGCGCTGGCCAATGTGTCCAAGCTGGTTGGCGATACCGCCTCAGGACTCGATGAGCGGCTTGGGCCGGAATATGGCGATTATGCCCGCAAGGCCGCCGGCGCCATCGAGGACGTCGCCAACAGCCTCGCGTCCAAGGACGCCGACGAATTGATCGAGGACACCCGCAATTTCGTGCGCAAGAGCCCGGGCGTGGCGCTCGCCGGCGCGGCGATCGTCGGCTTCGCGCTGGCGCGGCTGGTCAAGAGCGGCTTCGACGATGCCCGCGGCCGTGACCGGGACGATCGCGGCTGATGCTGAAGCCCGCCAAGGATCCGATGCAGGAGCCGGATGACGAACGCCCGATCGGCGAGGTCGTCCACCAGCTGATCGACGAAGGCAAGGCCTATGCCAAGGCCGAGGTCGAGCTGGCCAGGGCGACGGCCATGGCCAAGGCCGGCGAATATAAGGTCGCGGCGATCCTGCTGTTCACCGCCTTGCTGTTCGCGCAAGCCGCGGTGACGGTGCTGGCGGTGACCGTCGCCTTGGCGCTGGCGCCTGTGATCGGGCCGCTGCTCGGCGGGCTGGTCGCGGTGCTGCTCGCCGGCGGCGCGGCGGGCCTGCTCGCATGGCTCGGCGTCAAGCGGCTGCAGGGCGCGAAATGACCGACGCCAAGCTCGAAGCGGCGCGGATCGAGGTCGAGCGGTCGCGGGCGCAGGTGCTCGATACCGCCAAGCTGCTCCAGCATCGGCTGCAGCCCGGCAAGCTTACCCGCGACGCCTGGGATGCCGCCAAGGAGAAAGGCGCCGATCTGGCCGAGGACGCCGTCGATGCGGTCCGGAAGCGGCCCTATGCGGCAGGCGGGGTCGTCGCGGCGATCGCCCTGTTCATCGCCCGCGAGCCGGTCAAGGAATTGTTTGGAAAGCTCACTGACGCCATGACGTCAAAAGAGGCGCCGAAACGCAGGAAGAGGAAATCGGAGGACGCGTAATGGTAAGCAGGCAAACCGACCGGCCAGACCGGCAAGCAAGCAAGGAAAGCCAGTCCCCGCGCGAGCGAGCGATCAAGGCCTATGACCAAGTCCCGCGCAAGGCCGCCGGGGCGATCGAGGAAGCGCCGTTGCTGGCGCTGGCGGGCGGCCTCGCCGCCGGCGCCGTCCTCGCCTCTTTGATCCCGGCCTCACGCCGGGAGCAGGAGTTGCTTGGCCCGGTCGCCGGCCGCATCAAGGACCGGGCTGGCGAAGCCGTCACGGCGGCCAAGGACGCCGGCCAGGCCAGGCTCGACGAGCTCGGCCTGACCCGCGATAAAGGCACGGAGACGCTACGCTCGATCCTGGAGGGCGCCGGCGATGCCGCCCGGGCGTCGGCCGACGCGGCGGTCGCCAGCATCCGCAGCCCGCAGGACTGAGCGCAACTGGCCGGTTCGCATCGGCCAGGATTGATGATAGCGAGCCGGCCATGAGCAAGCTTCACCTGGTATTCGGCGGTCGGGTCAGGGACCCCCAGGGCCTCGAGTTCGTCGATTTGAATACGATCGATCTGGTCGGCCTGTACGACAGCTATGCGGCCGCCGAGGACGCCTGGCGCGGCGCCGCCCAGCGCACGGTCGACGACGCCGAGATGAAATATGTCGTCGTCCATCTGCACCGGCTGCTCGAACCCGACACGGACGGCATCTCACGCCCGAAGGCGAGCGTCTAGGCCTGGCGGTAGCGCCACAACAATAAGGGCTTCTGCAGCAGGATCCCGGCGAGGAATCCGCCAACGTGGGCGCCGGTCGCCACCAGCACCCCCTGCATGCCCATCAAATAAGCGGTCATCCACTGCAGGACGATCCACGCGGCCAGGATCCACAAAGTATTGAGCATCCGGTTGAGCCCGAACGAGCGGACCAATGGCCTGGGCCGGCTGAAGCTCAGTGCGAAAGCGCCGATCAGCGCACTGATGGCGCCCGAGGCGCCGACCATCGGCAGTGGCGACAGCGGATCCAGCACATATTGCCCAATCGCCGCCGCATAGGCCCCGGCGACATAAAGCGCGACCACCGGCCCCGGCCCGAGGATGCGCTCGACTTCGCGCCCGCACCAGATGAGCAGCAGCAGGTTCATGACCAGGTGCAGGAAACCGGCATGGACCAGGGTCGCGCTGAGCGGGGTCAGCCACACCGGTAGCGCCGCCCACGGCGTCTCGAAATGCAGCCGCGCCGGAATGAAGCCGAGGCTCGCCGATGCCTGCTGGGAGAGTCCGCCGAGCGTGACGACCAGGAAGGCGGCGGCGGTGACCGCCGCCAGGACCAGGGTCGCGGTCGCGCGCAGCCTCACGCCGGCGAGTCTCAGAGGAATTCGATCTTGGCGATTTCGTAATAGCGGTCGCCCGACGGCGTCGAGAACTCGACCTCCTCGCCTTTCTGCCGGCCGATCAGCGCCCGCCCCAGCGGCGAATTATAGCTGATGCGGCCGACGCGGGCATCGGCCTCGGCCTGCCCGACGAGTTGGTATTTCACCTTCTTCTTGTCCTCGTCGATCAGGGTGACGGTGGCGCCGAACACCACCTTGTCGCCCGACAAGGTGGTCGGGTCGATGATCATCGCCCGCGCCAGGCTGTCCTCCAGTTCGGCGATGGTCGCCTCGACCTGGCCCTGGCGTTCCTTGGCGGCATGATATTCGGCGTTCTCGCTGAGGTCGCCATGGGCGCGCGCCACCTCGATCGCCTCGATGATGGCCGGGCGCTCGTGCAGCTTCAGCCGCCGCAATTCGTCGTCGAGCTTGCGATGCCCCTCGACCAGCATCGGCACCTTTTCGCTCGCCATGATCGTCAACCCCTTCAACTCAATGCCCGGTCCCTTGCCCCGCTGTCCGCGGCGCATCCCTGGGTCCGGCATGCAGGAAAGTTTAGTGTTTGGAGCCGGAATAATAGGATTGGAGTGAGCGAACTTCAAGCGCGTGGCCGCGCAGCGCCTTGATCGACCGGGCCGCGGCCAGGCTCGCCGCCGCCGTCGTGAAATAGGGCACCTTGCGGTTGAGCGCCGTCGCCCGGATCGAATAGCTGTCCTTCAGCGATTGCCAGCCTTCGGTGGTGTTGAACACCAACTGGACCTCGCCGTCAGTCAGTTTGTCGACGATGTGCGGGCGGCCCTGCGCGACCTTGTTGACTTGGCTGACCGGCAGGCCCTGCTCTTCCAGATGCGCCGCCGTGCCGCCCGTGGCGATGATCCGGAAGCCCAATTCGGCCATCAGCCTGGCGGCCGGCAGGATATTGTCCTTGTCGCTGTCCTTCACCGAAATGAAGACCGTGCCGGCGTCGGGCAGCTGGACCCCACCACCAAGCTGCGACTTGGCGAAGGCGATATCGAAATCATGTGAAATTCCCATAACTTCGCCGGTGCTCTTCATTTCCGGTCCAAGCGCCGGGTCCGAGCCCGGGAAGCGCGCGAACGGAAAGACGGATTCCTTGACGGCGATATGGCCGATGTCGCGGTCAATGGGATCGAAGGCGCTTAATGGCTCGCCGGCCATGACCCGGGCGGCGATCTTGGCGATCGGCCGGCCGATCGCCTTGGCGACGAACGGGACGGTGCGGCTGGCGCGCGGATTGACCTCGATCAGATAGACCTGCGCCTGCGCCCCCGATTCCGGTCCCGGGTCCTTGACCGCGAACTGGATGTTCATCAGCCCGCGGACGTTGAGGGCCAGCGCCAGCGACTCCGTCTGGCGCTCGATCTCGGCCAGGACCTGGTCCGACAGGCTGTAGGGCGGGATTGAGCACGCGCTGTCGCCCGAATGCACCCCCGCCTCCTCGATATGCTGGAGGATGCCGGCGACCGCGACCTGGCTGCCATCGCAAATCGCATCGACGTCGACCTCGACCGCGTCGCGCAAGTAACGGTCGATCAGCACCGGGCTGGACCCGGACACCGCCACCGCCGTGGCGATATAATGATCGAGCTGCGCCGGCCCCTCGACCACCTCCATCGCCCGCCCGCCGAGCACATAGGACGGGCGGATCAGCACCGGATAACCGATGCGTTCGGCCACCGTTAGCGCCTCGTCGCGGCTCCGAGCGATGCCGTTGGCCGGTTGCAGGAGACCCAATTTGCCGACCAGCCGGGCGAAGCGCTCGCGGTCCTCGGCCAAATCGATGCTGTCGGGCGAAGTGCCGAGGATCGGCACACCCGCCGCCTGCAGCCCTTCGGCCAGCTTGAGCGGCGTCTGCCCGCCCAGCTGGACGATGATTCCCTTGAGTTCGCCTTTCTCGGCCTCGCGGGCGACGATCTCCATCACGTCTTCGTGCGTCAGCGGCTCGAAATAGAGCCGGTCCGACGTGTCCGGATCGGTCGACACCGTCTCCGGATTGCAGTTGATCATGATCGTCTCGAAGCCGGCATCCTTGAGCGCGAAGGCGGCGTGGCAGCAGCAATAGTCGAACTCGATCCCCTGGCCGATGCGGTTCGGCCCGCCGCCGAGGATGATGACCTTGCGCGCGTCGGTGACGTCGGCCTCGTCCTCGGGCTCGCCGAACAAGGGCGCCTCGTAAGTCGAGTAGAGATAGGGCGTCGCCGCGTCGAATTCGGCGGCGCAGCTGTCGATGCGCTTGAACACCGGCCGGACGCCGAGCCTCAGCCGGTGCGTACGCACCTCCTCCTCGGTGACCCCGCCGGTCATGCCCCTGAGCGCGTCATGGACAATGCCCGAGCCATAGGCAGCCGCCTCGCTCATCTCTCGCTCAACATTGGCCGATCGCAGCGCCAGCTGCGCCAGCCGCCCATCGGAAAAGCCCATCGCTTTCAACCGGCGCAAGCCGGCGGCGTCGCGCGGCAGGCCCTCGTCGCGCAAATGCGCCTCGGCGGCGACGATCTCGGCGAGGCGCTCGAGGAACCAACGGTCGAATCCGGCCAATGCTTGGATGCGCTCGACCGTGAAGCCCTGGCGCAACGCCTCGGCGGCGACCAGCAGCCGGTCCGGCGTCGGCCGCGACAAGGCATTCTCGATCTCCTCGGGCGCGGCATGTTCCAACTCGCGCACCCGGTCGAGCCCGCTTAAGCCCACCTCCAGCCCGCGCAGCGCCTTCTGCAGGCTTTCGGCGAACGATCGTCCGATCGCCATCACCTCGCCGACCGACTTCATCGCCGTGGTCAGCGTCCCCTCGGCGCCGCGGAATTTCTCGAAGGCGAAGCGCGGAATTTTCGTCACCACATAATCGATGGTCGGCTCGAAGCTGGCCGGAGTCGCCCCGCCGGTGATGTCGTTGGCGATTTCGTCCAGGGTATAGCCGACCGCCAGCTTGGCGGCGACCTTGGCGATCGGAAAGCCGGTCGCCTTCGACGCCAGGGCCGACGAGCGCGACACGCGCGGGTTCATCTCGATCACAACCATCCGCCCGGTCCTGGGGTCGATGGCGAACTGGACGTTGGAGCCGCCGGTCTCGACTCCGATTTCGCGCAGCACGGCGATCGAGGCCGTCCGCATCCGCTGATATTCCTTGTCGGTCAGGGTCAGCGCCGGAGCGACGGTGATGCTGTCGCCGGTATGCACGCCCATCGGGTCGATATTCTCGATCGAACAGATGATGATGGCATTGTCCGCCTTGTCGCGGACCACCTCCATCTCGAACTCCTTCCAGCCGACCAGGCTTTCGTCGATCAGCACTTCGGTGGTCGGGCTGGCGGCAAGGCCGGTGCGGACGATCGCCTCATATTCCTCGCGGTTGTAGGCGATGCCGCCGCCGGTACCGCCAAGCGTGAAGCTCGGGCGGATGACCGCCGGCAGCCCGACCGTGTCGAGCGCCGCCACCGCTTCCTCGACCGAATGAACGATCGTCGATTTGGGGCTTTCGAGCCCGATGCGGTCCATGGCGTCGCGGAACTTCTGCCGGTCCTCGGCCTTCTCGATCGCCTGCGCATTGGCGCCGATCAGCTCTACCCCCAGCCGCTCCAGCGTCCCGTCCTTGTGCAGCGCCATCGCCGTGTTGAGCCCGGTTTGCCCGCCCATGGTGGGCAACAGCGCGTCCGGCCGCTCCAGTTCGATGATTTTGGCGACCACCTCCGGCGTGATCGGCTCGATGTAAGTCGCGTCGGCCAACTCCGGGTCGGTCATGATCGTCGCCGGGTTGGAATTGACGACGATGACCCGATAGCCCTCCTCTTTCAGCGCCTTGACCGCCTGGCTGCCCGAATAATCGAACTCCGCCGCCTGGCCGATGACGATCGGCCCGGCGCCGATGATCAGAATCGAGGAGATGTCGGTGCGCTTGGGCATAACTTATTGTTCAGTGTCCGAGCCTGGGGCGTTCGCCTCGCCCTGGCGGACCATCGAGGCCTCCCAGCCATCATATTCGGCGCCGAAACGGTTCGCGAGCTCGCACAATTTCTTCATTTCGGATTCGGACCAGGCGCGGTCGGTGACGTCGTATTTCTCGGCGACGACGCCAGGCACCTCCGCCGTTGGCCGAACCTCATAGCCATCGGCGGCCAGCGCCTTGGACAGGCCATCGGCGTCGCCGTCGTAGAAATAATGGACGACATGCCGCTCGTCAGACATGTCCTCGCCATTCTCCAGGAAAACAGCGAAAATCGGTTCGTTCATCGCAACCTGCTTCGACCAGTCATTCTCGGCCATTTTTCTCCTCCCCTTACTCGCCTTCAAACTCGACACCGTCGATAAAGACGGTCTTCAACCCGTTCCGCCTGGCCCATTTGGTAACGCAGATCCGCCGCTCGGCGCTGGGATTCGCCTCCATGATGAACAGCAGCCGTTTTTCCTCTTCGTCCTGCGCCACCTCGCCGAGCGCCAGCCCGCATTGGTTGGCGACGGTGTTGAGTTCGGCCTCACTATGCATGCGCGCGGACACGCAGCCCGTGAGCACCAGGGCACCACAGCCGATCATCATCGCTCGGCTTGCCCTCATCCGCCCTTCGCCGGAAACAGGTATGCGACATTCAGCTTTGGCACCGATGGCGCCTTGACCTTGCACGACTTCTCGGCGGCCTTAACCACCTTCTTGAGCAGGTGAGACACTTCGCCTCGGCCGGACGCGCCCGGAGCGAGGCCAGTTCGAACTTCCTGGAAGGCCACCGCCTGGCAGCCGCGGAAGCCGGCGATCACCCGGACATATTCCTTGGCATGCTCGACGCTGATGGCCAGGTCGCCGGAGTTGAAGCCGGCTTCGCAAGCCTCGGTCGTGCAAGGCTCATTACCCTGCGTAACCTGTCGGGCGACATACCATTGTCCCGGCGGCAGGCCGAAAATGTCCTCGGGCAATGAAACGCCGGCCTGGCTTGCCGGTACTTCAACAATGTCCTGGGCGGCGGCGGGTGCGGCGACGAGCGCAAGGACCGCGGCGCCGATAAGCTGATTTCGCATGGTCAGTCCTCCATCATCCGGGCCACGAACCGTTCGAACAGGTAAAAACTGTCCTGCGGTCCCGGGCTGGCCTCGGGATGGTATTGGACGCTGAAGGCGGGCCGGTCAGTCAGTTCAATCCCGCAGTTGCTCCCGTCGAACAAGCTGATGTGCGTCTCGCGGACATTGTTCGGCAGGCCGTCGCGTTCGACCGCGAAGCCGTGGTTCATCGCGGTAATCTCGACCCGGCCGTCTTCCAGCCGCTTGACCGGATGATTGGCGCCGCGGTGACCCTGGAACATCTTGGCGGTCTTGCCGCCGACCGCCAGCGCCAGCAATTGGTGGCCAAGGCAGATGCCGAACACGGGCTTCCCGCTGTCGAGCATCTGGCGGATGACGGGAATGGCATATGCGCCGGTCGCCGCCGGATCGCCCGGCCCGTTCGACAGGAAGAATCCGTCGGGCTCGTGGCTCATGGCTTCCTCGAAGCTGGCGGTCGCTGGCAAGATGGTCACCTTCGCCCCGGCCTCGACCAGGTTGCGAAAGATGTTACGCTTGGCGCCATAATCGATGGCGACGACGTGCGGCCGCTTGGGATCGTCGCCGCCGATCCGATAGCCGGCGCCCAGCTCCCACTTGCCGTCGCTCCAGGTTTCGAGTTGTTCCCGCGAAACCTCCTTGGCCAGGTCCATCCCTTCCAGTCCCGGCCATTCGCCCGCCATCCGGCGCAGCGCGGCGATGTCGAACCGACCGTCGGCATTGTGAGCGATGACGACGGTCGGCGGCCCTTCCCGGCGGACCAGCCGGGTCAGCGCCCTGGTGTCGAGCCCGGCCAGGCCGAGGCGGTTGTTGGCCGCCATCCAGCTCGGAAAATCCGTCTCCGCGCGGAAGCTCGAAGGGCCGGTCACCGCCTCGCGGACGATGCAGCCCAGGGCATGCGGATCGGCGGCCTCGACGTCCTCGGCATTGGCGCCAACATTGCCGATGTGCGGGAAGGTGAAGGCGACGACCTGACGGGCATAGCTGGGGTCGGTCATCACCTCCTGATAGCCGGTCATGGCGGTGTTGAAGCAGAGCTCCCCGACCGCCTGTCCTTGCGCCCCGAACCCCTGCCCCCAGGCGACCCGCCCATCTGCGAACACCAATACGCCCGTCGCCCCGTCCGGAGCTTGCGCAGGCGTGGCGGCAGGATCGGCCAAGACGGCTCCTTGTCGGCGGGTTTCAACGATGTCGCTAAGCCACAGCCTTTGGGCCGAACGGCATGTGAGGTCAACGCTGTAAAAGCGCGATTTTCGCGGCTACATCCGGTCCTTTCCGGTGAGTGGAGACGAAGCAGCGATGATTCGCGATCAGATCAAGGCCGCATTGGTGACGGCGATGAAAAGCGGCGACAAGGTTGGCACGCAGACGCTGCGCCTGGTCAGCTCCGCCATCAAGAACCGCGATATCGAGTTGCGCACCGCCTCGGCCACCCCCGACGACGACCTCCTCGTCACCGAGGTGCTGCAGAAAATGATCAAGCAGCGCCGCGAATCGGTCGAGCTCTACCGCAAGGGCAACCGCGAGGAGTTGGCCGCCGCCGAAGAGGCCGAGATCGCGGTCATCGAGCGCTTCTTGCCGACCCAGATGGACGATGCCGAGGCAAAAGCAGCGATCCAGGCCATCATCGCCGAAATCGGCGCCTCCTCGATGAAAGACATGGGCCGGGTCATGGCGCTGGTGAAGGACCGTCACGCCAGCAGCATCGAGCCGGCGCGGGCGAGCGCCCTGGTCAAGTCGACGCTGGCGTAAAAAAGGCCCCGCCGCGCGGTGCGGCGGAGCCCAAATGCATCGAATCCCGACTTACGCCGTGGCGCTCTTGCCGCCAGGCGCCATCCCGCCCAATCCCGGCACACCTTCGACCGCCAATTCGTAGAGGCGAATGGCCATAGCCGTGACGAGCGCGCCGGCCATGCCAAGCTGGAGGTTGCCCATGACGGCGCCGAGCTGGGCGCCGATCGCCGGGATATTGGCCATGGCCGCGCCCAAGATCGGCAAGGCGATGACCGTAACGGCGGCGACGACGTAGCGGTCCTGGGGCAAGGTGATGCCGGCGATCAGGCCGAGAATCACAAGGACCAATGGCACATTCATCATGGTCAGGGCGACGAACCCCGCCACGATGGCGATGACGATGTAGAGTGTGCGGGCAAGCCCGCTGACCATTTTCAACATATAACCCCTCCCCTGATGATTCCGCGTCGGCGGTCTTGCGCCGCCTTGTTACGGAAGGGGAACAGAGTAACTGCAAAACCACTTATCCACAGGATGGAATGAATCCTTTTGATTCAGGTGTTTAAGCGCGGCCGTGAATTATTCACGGGGCTTCGATGGCTCCAGGCACCGACTCGGTTGAGCCGCCCTCGCCGACCCACTATCGCTGCAAAAGTGACCTTATCCCCGCAATGGCTGGACGAACTGCGCGCGCGGACCCTGCTGTCCGGCGTCATCGCGCCGAGCGTCAAGCTCATCAAGGCCGGGCGCGAGTATAAGGCCTGCTGCCCGTTCCATGCCGAGAAGACGCCGAGCTTCACCGTCAACGACGACAAGGGCTTCTATCACTGCTTCGGCTGCCAGGCGCATGGCGACGCCATCCGCTTCCTGACTGACGCCCGCGGGCTGCCATTCATGGACGCGGTCAAGGAATTGGCGGCCAAGGCTGGCATGGAGGTCCCCGCCCCCGACCCCAGGGCGCAGGAGCGGGCCGAGAAGAGCGCCGGCCTCTACGAAGTCATGGACGCCGCCCGGAAATGGTTCGCCGAGCAACTCGACGGCGTCGATGGCGGCCCGGCCCGCGCCTACCTCAAGGAACGGGGCATTTCCGATGCCACCAAGACGCGCTTCGGCTTCGGCTTCGCCCCGGATTCGCGGGGAAAGCTGAAGACCGCGCTCAAGCATTTCGGCGACGACAAATTGGTCGAGGCCGGCCTGCTCATTAAACCCGACGACGACGGCAAGGCGCCCTACGATCGCTTCCGCGGCCGGCTGACCTTCCCGATCCGCGATCAGCGCGGGCGCACCATCGCCTTCTCCGCCCGCATCCTCGGCCCCGGCGAGCCGAAGTACCTCAATTCCCCCGATACGCCCTTGTTCGACAAGGGCCGCACCCTGTTCAACCTCGACCTCGCCGGTCCCGCAAGCAGAACGGCCAAGCGCATCCTCATTGTGGAGGGCCAGATGGACGTCATCGCCCTCGACCAGGCCGGCATCGCCGAGGTTGTCGCCCCGCTCGGCACCGCCTTGACCGAACATCAGCTCGAGCGATTGTGGCGGCTCGACCCGCAGCCGATCTGCTGCTTCGACGGCGATTCCGCCGGGCAGAAGGCGGCGGTCCGTGCCGCCATGCGCGCCCTTCCCCACCTTGCGCCCG
>JAKFFL010000125.1:0-2510 GCA_036675225.1 Sphingomonas sp.
CGAGGCCGGCACCGGCTCCGACGCCT
Organism: Sphingomonas sp.; assembly: GCA_036675225.1. Lineage (GTDB taxonomy): Bacteria > Pseudomonadota > Alphaproteobacteria > Sphingomonadales > Sphingomonadaceae > Sphingomicrobium. The sequence continues at coordinate 27 of JAKFFL010000125.1, forward strand.
CCCCGGTCGACGAAAGCGCCGCCGACGAGCTGCGCAAGAAGCGCCAGAACCTGCGCCGCCGCTACAAGATCCAGGACGTCATCCAGCGCCGCCAGGTGCTGCTCGTCCAGGTCGTCAAGGAAGAGCGCGGCAACAAGGGCGCGGCGCTGACCACCTATCTGTCGCTGGCCGGCCGCTATTGCGTGTTGATGCCCAACACTTCGCATGGCGGCGGCATCAGCCGGAAGATTTCCAACGGCGCCGACCGCAAGCGCCTAAAGTCGATCATGGCGGATTTGAAGCTGCCTACCACCATGGGCCTGATTGTCCGCACCGCCGGCCTGTCGCGCACCAAGACCGAGATCAAGCGCGACTTCGACTATCTCGCCCGCCTGTGGGACGAGATTCGCGAAAATACGCTGAAGAGCAGCGCGCCGGCACTGATCTACCGCGACAGCGACCTCATCAAACGCGCCATCCGCGACCTCTATCACCGCGAAATCGACGAGGTCGTGGTCGAGGGCGACGATGGCTACAAGGCAGCGCGCGGCTTCATGAAATTGCTGATGCCGAGCCACGTGCGGCGGGTGAAGCCCTATGCCGAGGCGACGCCGATCTTCCAGCGCTTCGGGGTCGAGGATCAGCTTTCCGCCATGTACCAGCCGGTCGTGCAGCTTAAGTCCGGCGGCTATCTGGTGATCAACCCGACCGAGGCCCTGGTCTCGATCGACATCAACTCGGGCCGTTCGACCCGCGAGCATAATATCGAGCAGACCGCCTTTGCCACCAACCTCGAGGCGGCGGCCGAGATCGCCCGCCAGCTGCGGCTGCGCGACATGGCCGGCCTGATCGTCATCGACTTCATCGACATGGATCAGAACAGCCATGTCCGCAAAGTCGAGAAGGCCATGAAGGACGCGCTCAAGAACGACCGCGCCCGCATCCAGGTCGGCCGCATCAGCTCGTTCGGACTGATGGAGATGAGCCGCCAGCGCCTGCGCACCGGAGTCCTCGAAGCCTCGACCAAGCCCTGCCCGCATTGCGAGGGCACCGGGCTGATGCGCACCGCTTCCTCGGCGGGGCTTAGCGCCCTGCGGATCATCGAGGATGAAGCGGCGCGCGGACGCGGCGATCGGATCGTGTTGCGCGCCGGCCGCGAGGCCGCGGTCTATGTGCTGAACCGGAAGCGCACCGAGCTTGCCGAGATCGAGGCGCGTTACGGCGTCACCATCGAGGTCATGATCGACGAAGGTTTCGAAGGTGCGCGCATGAGCGTCGAAAGCAGCGGACCGCGCCCCTCGGCGCCGCCGCGCCCGGCGCTGGACATCGCCGCCATCGACGAGGACGAGGATCTCGATCTTCCCGAAGACGAGCACGAGGAAGAGGCCGAGGACGAAGCGCGCGAGGCCCGCGACCCGCGTGAGCCGCGCGAGCCGCGCGAGCCGCATGAGGAAGGCGAGAACGGCACCCGTCGCCGCCGGCGCCGCCGCCGTGGCGGCCGCGGCCGCCGCCGCGACGGCGAGGGCCAGGAGCGGACCGAAGGCGACGAGGAAGCCGCTCAGGCCGAGCCGCAAGCCGTCGCCGACGAGGTGGAGCTGCCGGCAAGCGAGGAGCAGGCCGGCGAGCCCAAGCCGCGCCGTGGCCGGCGTGGCGGGCGCGGACGACGCGGGCGCGGCGACGCGCCGGGCACCGAGGAGTCGGCCGCTCCGGCGGTCGAGCCGGACAGCTCGCCGATGGCCGAACGGCCGTTGGCCGAGGAGCCGGCGATTGCCGAAACCGAAGCGGTCGAAGAGGCAAAACCGAAGACCCGCCGCCGCCCGCGCGCCCAAAAGGCGATCGACGCGGCGGCCGAGGCCGCGCCGGCCGAGGCACACGAAGCCCCCGCCAAAGGCAAGGCCAAAGCCAAGCCGGAGAACAAGGCCGAGGCCCCCAAGCGCAAGTCACGCGCCAAAAAAGCCGAGACTTCCGCCGAAGCGCCCGCCGGCGAACCCGAACCGAGCCGCGCGCCGATTGCCAACAACGATCAAGCGGCCGAAGCCGAGGAGACCGGCGACGACGGCGAGCCGCGCCGTGGCGGCTGGTGGCAAAGGACCTTTGGATAGTGCCCCTGCGAAGGCAGGGGTCCAGTCGCAGCGCGAGCGCTGCCTTTGGCAGCGGACTGGGTTCCCGCCTTCGCGGGCGCACAAGGCTTTCATCCAAGGTTCATGCCGGAAATGGAAGTAGCGCGGCATGATCCGGCTGATGTCCCGATGCATGCGCCTGGCGATGCTGGCGCTGCTGCTGGCTTTTGCCATAGCCCAGCCCGCCACCGCGCAGAGCGTCCTGCGCGACAGCGAGACCGAGTTGCTGTTCCGTGACATTTCGAAGCCGTTGATCCAGGCTGCGGGGCTCGACCCGGCCAATGTCAGGGTCGTCCTGCTGAACGACCCGGAGATCAACGCCTTCGTCGTCGGCGGCCAGGCGGTTTATATCCATTCCGGCCTGCTGACCCAGGCCGACAACGTC
>JAKFFL010000179.1:0-2506 GCA_036675225.1 Sphingomonas sp.
GCCGGGGCTGCTGTGGACCTGGAGAGCAGTCCCGACAGGATGCGCGCGGGTCGCCCATGCGCTGACAAAGGCGATGGGATCCGCCGTGCGCCAGGCAGAAAGAATCCGGGTGAAGCTTCCTGCAATCAGCGGCGCGAAGGTCTTGGGATCGATGTTGGTAATCGGTCCCAGCGATGCCGTCTTTCGCCCGGAGATCGATGGCGCGCTGGCCAGGTTGACGCCGAACCCCGCGACGACTCGGTCGCCTGACCTTTCAAGCAGGATTCCGGCCAGCTTGGCGTCACCCAGCATCAGGTCGTTCGGCCATTTGAGGGACAGCGCGGCATTGGGAGCGGCCATTTCAACCGCTTCGATCAACGCGAGCCCGGCAGCGAGCGCAAGCGCTGGCGCAGGTGGGTCGGAGGCACGTAACTGGACAATGGTCGAGCCGAAGAAGTTGCCCGGAATCGTCTCCCACGTCCGGCCATGCCGCCCGCGGCCACTGTCCTGCGCTAGCGCTACCAGCCAGTCACCTTCGATCGCTTTAAGGTCGGCGAGCAACGCGCTGTTGGTCGAGCCGATCCGCTCGACGATCCGGATGCGGCTCAGAAGAGGCTTCCCGCCGCCTTGTCGGCGAGGCTGCCGAGCGGCCCGATGAGCAGATAGCCGAGCGGGCTGACGGCCACGGCGGACAGGAAGATGAGGCCGGTCTCGACCGGCTCCCTGACCCGGGCATAGGGCGCGGCCGGCGCGTCGAAATACATGATCTTGACGATCTTGAGGTAGTAATAGGCGCCGATCACCGCACCGACGATGCCCGCGACGGCAAGCGCCACCAGCCCGGCATCGACCGCCGCCCAGAACACCAGCAGCTTGGGCCAGAAGCCGAACAGAGGCGGGACACCGGCAAGGCTGAACATGAAGATGGCGAATGCCCCGGCCAGGCCAGGCCGGCTCTGCGACAATCCGGACAGGGATTCGAGCGTCTCGACCGGTTCGCCATTTTCGTCGCGCATGCGCAGGACGCAGAGGAAGGCGCCCACTGTCATGACAACATAGACCGTCATGTAGAACAGTACCGACGAGGCGCCCCTGGCGCCGCCGGCCGCGAGGCCGACAAGAGCAAAGCCGACGTTGTTGATCGACGAGTAGGCCAGCAGCCGCTTGATATTGGTCTGGCCGTAGGCGGCGATGGCGCCGAGGAAAATCGAGGCCAGCGCGGCGAAGATGACGATCTGGCGCCATGCCAGCATCGCCGGGTCGAGCGCGTCGAGGCAGACGCGGGTCGCCAGCAGCACTCCCGCGACCTTGGGAGCCGAGGCGAAGAAAGTGGTGACCGGCGTCGGCGCGCCTTCATAGACGTCGGGCGTCCACATGTGGAACGGCACGGCGCTGATCTTGAAGGCCAGGCCCGCAAGCGTGAACACCAGCCCGAACAGCAAACCGATCGACGGCGTCGCGTCGCGCGCGAAGGCGGAGGCGATCCCGGAAAACTCGGTCGTGCCAGTGAAGCCGTAGAGCAGGGAGATGCCGTAGAGGAGGATTCCCGAGGCAAGCGCCCCCAGGACGAAATATTTGAGGCCGGCCTCGGCCGAGCGTTCGTCGGTGCGGCGATAGGAGGCCAGCACATAGCTTGCCAGGCTGGTCAGCTCGAGGCCGACATAGAGCGTCATCGTGCTGGTTGCCGAAACCATCACCGCCATGCCAACTGCGGCAAGCAGGATCAGCACCGGATATTCGGCGCCATGCTCGAAGTCGCGCTCGAACCAACCCTGGGCGGCGATGATCGACACCGCGGCCGAGAGGAAGGCAACCCATTTGCCGAACGCGCCGAAGCCATCGGCGACGATCAGGCCGCCAAACAGGGGTCCTGCGCTCTGCGCATCGCCGAGCAAGGCGAAACAGGCGCCGACCAGGACAACCACCGAGGCCCAGCTGGTGAAGGTGGTCGCCCGGCGGCCGCCGAACGCGGCGACCATCATCAGGACGAGCGCGCCGGCGGTCAGGATCAACTCTGGCAGGATGGCGAACAGCTGCTGGGTCATCAGTGCGCCGCCTCCGCCGCGTGAGTTTGCGTGGCCGCGGCCGGCTTGCCCGCGGTCAGCCGAGCGTCACCCGGCGGCGCCGCATGCTCGACGCGCTCCAGCAGGCGACCGATATCGGCGCGCATCGGCCGCAGGAAGCTTTCCGGATAGATGCCCATCCAGAAGACCGCGGCGGCGATCGGGCCGAGCACCAGCCATTCGCGCTTGGTCAAGTCGGGCATGGCCGCGGCATCGGCGTGGACCAGCTTGCCAAAGCAGATGCGCCAGTAGAGGTAGAGCATGTAGCAGGCGCTAAGAATGATTCCGGTGGTGCCGGCCACTGCCGCCCAGGACGAGGCCTTGTAGGTGCCAACCAGGCTCAGGAACTCACCGATGAAGCCGCTGGTGCCGGGCAGGCCGACGCTGGCCATGGTGAAGACCATGAACAGCAGCGCATAGCCAGGCATGTTGTCGCTAAGCCCGCCGTATCGGTCAATCTCGCG
>JAKFFL010000070.1:0-2459 GCA_036675225.1 Sphingomonas sp.
GTCTGGGCGGCGCGGAAGCCGCCATAGGCGTGGATGAGCGCGCCGGTCGCCTTGGTCACACCCTTCTTGCGGACCAGGAAATAGGGGACGCGGGTGCCGTCCTTCGAGGTGGCGAAATGCTGGTCGACGGTGAAGTTCGACGCATCGAACTGCGCCGGTAACGCCGCGACCTGGCGGACGTGGCGGATCGAATTGACCGCAACCAGGGTTGTCGGGTTCAGCATGCCCTCGACCGTGGCGAAGGCGATGTCCTGCTTGCCCGCCGTCGCGGCGATATGGACCGTGCTATTGGCGGGCAGCGGCATTTCCTGCCGCGCCCAGGTGCCGTTCGCCTGGCGGGCCAGCGCGAACAATTTGCCCGAAACATCGTCGAGCGCCTTGACCCACAGGACATGGTCGCTGGCCGACACTTCCTCGATCGCCTGGCTCTTGCTCGGCGCCATCACCAGCTCCGGCGCCGGCGTCCGGCCGGCGAGCATAGCCAAGATGTCGAAGGCGACGACCGAGCCGGGCTTGAAGGCGCCGAGCGGGTCGACCAACGTGACGATCGCCTGGCCGGCGACGACGTCCTGGTACTCCGCCGTCTCCGGGATCGGCAGCGCGACCCAGCGGCCATCGGGCGCGCGCATCGAGATGCGGCTCGTGTAGAAGCCGGTGCCGCGGTTGATGGCAACGCGGCGGATGTCGCCGTCCATTACGGCGAACGGCCCCACGGCGATGTCGGCCACGGTGCCTTCGGCAACCACGCTCGCCGCGCTCCACGGCGTGCCGCGCTTCCATTGCTTGACGATGCGCGCATAGCCCGAACGCGTGGCCGTGCCCTCGCCCTCGACACGGGCGACCAGCAACGTGTCCTGGTCGACCCAGGTGGCGTTGTTCTTGCCTTCGGGCACGACGAAGCCGCCGGCGACGAACTGGCCGGTGGCAAGGTCGAACTCGCGGATGACATCGGCATCGCTGCCGCCAGGGCTCAATGACACCAGGCAGCGGGTATAGGCCGGCGGCAGGCAGTCGGCGCCGTGCCACACCCAGCTCTTGCCCTCGGCCTTGCCCAGGGCATCGACATCGATCAGCGTCCGCCACTGCGGCTTGCCGGCGAGGTAGGCGGCCAGCGGCGACACCCGCCACAGGCCGCGCTTGTGGTCGGCATCGACCCAATGGTTGGCGACCAGATCACCCATCACCTCGTCGGGCATGGCGATCCGGTTGGGATCGTTGAGCAATTGCAGGGCGCGGGTCCGATGCGCCTCGAACCCGGGCGTCTTGGCGAGCACGCTGTCTGTCTCGGCATTCCATTGCTTGACGGTCGCCAGCGGCCTGGCGCCCTCGATCTCCTCCAGCCAAAGATAGGGGTCCGCCGCCTGGGCAATCGCGGCGGTGGCGGCCAGGGACAAGGCGGTGGCGGCGAACAATTGCTTGGGGCGCATTCATCAAACTCCGAAAATGACTGGGGGGTTGGTGGTCGGGCGAGCCCGGCGCGGCTAGTCCTGTTCGCTCAAGTAGCGCATCAGTTCTGCAAGCGTCGCTTCCATCTGGTCCTGCATCTGGCTGACCAGCTCATTCTCGCGCATGCCCTCATGGTCCAGGGGCTTGGAATAGCTTTCGCTGAACGCCTTCAAATCGGCGCGGTCGAAAATCCCGCGCTGGACCAGCTTGGCGACGATGACCAAAAGGCCGTTGGTATTGGCGATGTTGCCGGCAACCAGGGCCTCGTCGACCATCGACAGGCTGGTATCGTCCTCGCCTTCCTTGTCTTCGACTTCACTCATGGGCTCAATTTGGACAATTCTGCCATGGGCGCAACCCCGACGAAGCGGCCGATGCCGGCCCAGGTCGCCGCTTTTTCGGCGAACGGGCGGGTCAGGGCCGCGCTCGACGAGGGCAGGTCGATGAAGGCCAGCCCCGGTCGCCCGCCCAGCGCCCGCCGGCCGAGCGCCGCCGCCGTCCGCCCATTGAAGGCGATCGCCCGCAGGCGGGGATGGGTGGCGACAAATTCGGCCAGTGCGTTGGCGGCCGCGCCGCGGATGGCGCCGTCGAGGCTGCCCTGACGGCGCGCCTCGGCGACCACGTCCCACAGCGCGATCTCGCGCGCCGCCAGCCGCTCCAGCCGAGCGTCGTAGTCGAGCGCCGCCAGCGGCTCGCCGATCGCCGCGCCGAGCAGCCGCCAGAACTGGTTGGTCGGATGGGCATAATAACGCCGCGCCGCCAGCGACGCCTCGCCCGGCAGCGAGCCGAGGATCAGCAGCCGCGCGTCATCCGACCCAACCGGTGCCATCGATCGCTTGAGCGAAGCTGCCGTCACCCCTTTTGGACGCCTTTCTTTGCCTTTGCTTCGCGCGCCGTTAAGACGCCCGTCGATGAAGCCCGAAGAGCTCCGCATCGCCCTCTTCTCGGGCAATTACAATTATGTGCGGGACGGGGCCAACCAGGCGCTGAACCGGCTGGTCGGATTCCTGCTG
>JAKFFL010000004.1:0-2454 GCA_036675225.1 Sphingomonas sp.
CTCGTCATATAATGATCAGCGGCGGAATGTCAGCCTCGAACCGAAAAGCTCAGGCTTCAGCCTTCGCGCGCTTCTTGACGCTGTTCTTCTTGGCGGCGGCCTTCTCGGATGCCGGAACGACCTCGATCACCTCGATCGAGCCGCCCGCCGCCTCGACCGCCTGGCGCGCACCGGCCGAAACGCCCGCCACGCGGAACGACAGCTTCGCATTGATCGCGCCCTTGCCGAGCAGACGAACGCCGTCCTTGCCGCCACGCGCGAGACCCGCGCCCTTGAGCGCGGCATGATCGATCAGGCCGTCGGCGCCGAGCTTGCCGGCGTCGAGCGCCTTCTGGATGGCGCCGAGATTGACCTCGGCATAATCCTTGCCGAACGGGTTGTTGAAGCCGCGCTTCGGAAGCCGCATGTGAAGCGGCATCTGGCCGCCCTCGAAGCCGAACACCGAGACGCCGGAGCGGCTCTTCTGGCCCTTCTGGCCGCGCCCGGCGGTCTTGCCGAGGCCGGAACCGATGCCGCGGCCGACGCGGACGCGGCTCTTGCGGGCACCCGCATTGTCACGAATTTCGTTGAGTTTCATTGTCTGCACTCGCTTTCGTTTACCCCGGCGAAAGCCGGGACCAGTTTCGCTTTGGCCCAACGTGCCTCGCGCAGGGGCACAATGGATCCCAGCTTCCGCTGGGATGAGTCGGGAGGGCTTAGCCCTCCACGCTCACCATATGCTGCACCTTGCGGATCATGCCGCGAACCTCGGGCGTGTCCTGAAGCTCGACCGTCTTGTGCATCTTGTTGAGCCCGAGGCCGATCAGCGTCTGGCGCTGATCGGGAGTCCGCCGGATCGGCGATCCGGTCTGGGTGACTTTGATCGTCGCCATCTTCTACTCCGTCACTGCTTCGGCTTCGGCCGCCGCTTCGGCGCCGCCGAGGCCCGCGCGGCGCGCCATCAGGTCGGCGATCTTCTTGCCGCGACGCTGCGCCACCGATTTGGGGCTGGTCTGTTCCGACAGCGCCTCGAACGTCGCCCGGATCATGTTGTAGGGGTTCGAGGTGCCGACCGACTTGGTCACCACGTCGGCAACGCCGAGGCTCTCGAACACCGCGCGCATCGGACCGCCGGCGATGATGCCGGTGCCCTGCGGCGCGGAGCGGACATAGACGCGGCCGGCGCCGAAATGGCCCATGCCGTCGTGATGCAGGGTGCGGCCTTCGCGCAGCGGCACGCGGACCATCGCCTTCTTGGCCGCCGCGGTCGCCTTGGAGATCGCCTCGGGCACCTCGCGCGCCTTGCCGTGGCCGAAGCCGGCCCGGCCCTTGCCGTCGCCGACCACGACCAGCGCCGCGAAGCCGAAGCGCTTGCCGCCCTTCACCGTCTTGGAGACGCGGTTGATGTGGACGAGCTTCTCGATCAGCTCTTCGCCGTCATCGTCGGAGCCGCCACGACCGCCGCGGCGATCGTCGCGACGGCCACGGCCGCCACCACGGTCGCCGCCGCCACGGCCTCGTCCGCCGCCACCGCCACGACCGCCACGCGGGCCGCGCTGCTCGCGGGCCGGCGGTTGCTCGGGAGCAGCGGCCTCGGCCGGAGCCGCGGCTTCGGCGGCTGTGCCGACATCGACCTGGGCCTGGATCTCGGCCCCGGCTTCACCGGCCGCGGCAGCATCCGCCGGCGGTGCAGCGGGCTGCTCAGGCGACACGGCTTCGGGAGCCGGAGCCGCGTCGACCTGCGGGGTGTCTTTTTCGTCAGCCATTTAGAACTCCAATCCGCCTTCGCGGGCGGCATCGGCCAGGGCCTTTACCCGGCCATGGAAAAGGAAACCGCCACGGTCGAAAACGACCGCCGAGACACCGGCCTTCTTGGCGCGCTCGGCCAGCGCCTTGCCGACCTCGGCAGCACCTTCGCGAGTGGCCCTGGCCTTGCCCTTGATTTCCTTGTCGAGGGTCGAAGCCGCGGCCAGCGTCTTGCCGGCGGCGTCGTCGATGACCTGCGCGTAAATGTGGCGGCCCGAGCGGTGGACCGACAGGCGCGGCTTGCCGGCGGCACGCGCGCGAAGCGAGCTGCGCACCCGGCGCCGACGGCGATCGAAGAGAGAGAGATGAGCCATGGCTTACTTCTTCTTGCCTTCTTTGCGGAAAATATACTCGCCGCGATACTTGATGCCCTTGCCCTTGTAGGGCTCGGGCTTGCGCCAGCGGCGGATTTCGGCCGCGACCTGGCCGACCTGCTGGCGGTCGATGCCGCTGATCTCGACGGTGTTGGCGTCCGGCGTCTTCACCTCGATGCCTTCCGGCACCGGATAGTTGACGTCGTGGCTGTAGCCAAGCTGAAGCCGCAGATTGCGGCCCTGGGCGGCGGCGCGATAGCCGACGCCGGTGATTTCCAGCACCTTGGTGAAGCCTTCGGTGACGCCGGTGACGAGGTTCTGCACCAGGGTCCGCTGCATGCCCCAGAAGGCGCGC
>JAKFFL010000003.1:0-14581 GCA_036675225.1 Sphingomonas sp.
GATTTGAAGCCGCGTATTGAATTGTCGGCGGACGTCATGGCCAAGGCGCGGCTGCCGCTGGAGCGAATGCTGGAAATGGCGGGGCGCACGATCGGCCAGGGCGATGTCGGCAAGCCGATCATCGACGAGCCCGAGCGCATCGACCCGAGCATTTCCGGCGACTAGGCGCCTAGTCGCGCCCCTCGACGATGGCGAGATTGTTGGCAGCGCGCTCGAACCATTCGGCGCTGGCCTCCAGCGCTTGGGCGAAAGCGGCGACGGCGCGCTGGCGATTGCCGCGGCCGGCGGCGATGACGCCGGCGTCGTTGAGGCGCGCCGCCCAGTCGGCGTCGCTTTCGCGGGGCCGCCGCCGGGGCAGGTCCTCGGCCAAAGCGGCACGGACCAGCTCGAGATTGTCGGCCATGCGCAGTGATTTGGGATCGAGCGCGACAGCGCGTTCGAGCAAGGGCATGGCTTCGGCCCACTGGCCCTGGAGCATTAGCGACCAGCCGCGATTGTTGAGGACTTCGGCCCGGTCCGGCGCCAGCGCCAGCGCCCGGCCATAGGCAAGTTCGGCGTCGGCCCAGTCGCGTCGACGGTCGGCGAGGGCGCCGCGCGCGTTCCAGGCGCGCCAGCCGGCGCCGGGAAGCGCGGTCGCGGCGGTCAGCGCCGCCGAGGCGCGATCGAACTTGCCGAGGTAGATCGCGGCGATGCCCGCCCGCTCGAACGCCAGGGTCTCGTGCGGATGGAGCGCCGCCAGCCGCTGGTAGCGGTCGAAGGCACCGGCATAATCGCCCGTGCGAAAAGCGAGGTCGGCGCGCAGGCGATCGACCTGGTCGCCCTCGGCGCCGCCGGCTACCGCGGCATCCAGCATGATCCGGGCCTGGTCTAGCCGCCCCGCTTCAAGCGCCTGCACCGCATGGCCGAGGCCGGCGGCAGGATCAGTCGCCAGCAGCGCCGCCGCGATCAGCGCGATCATGCCGCCGGGCGCAGGCCCGGATGGCCGGCGGCGTCGCGGCCAAGTAGGATCGTCACCTGCCGCACATTGTGGCGCTCGGCGGTGGCGAAGCCGAGCCGGGCGGCGAGGCGCGTCGCCGCTGCCTGCCGACCTTGCGGATAGACGATCAGGCTGTGGGCACGGATGACGGCGGCATCGCCGACGGCGATCTGGCGCCAGCCGAAGCGGCCGAGGAAGGATCGGGTGCGCGCCGCCAGCTTGTCGACTCGCGCTGCATTGAGCACCCGCACCTCGAGGGGCCTGGGCGAAAGTGCGCGAGCGGCCGTCCGCGCCGGCTCCGTGCCGGGACGAACCCAGCGCGGCCCGTTGCCGGTGACGAGCGCGACCTCGGTCAGCGACAGGCGCTCCAGCCGCGGCCGGCGATGGGCCGTGGACTGGCCCTGGCTTGCGGTGGCCGTCGCTTTTGGCGCCGCGACCGGGCGCGGGGGCGGCAAGGCAATGGTGACAGACTGGCCGACCGGTGCAACCGCCATCGCCTGCGGTTCGACCGCAACCGGCTGTGCCGTCCCGACCGGACGCGGCGGCGGCAGCGCGATGGTCACCGATTGCCCGACCGGCGCGGCGATGGTGGGCACCGCCGGGACGGGGGGCGCTTCCGCCAGTCGGACGGCCGGCGCGGCGTCGGCCACCAGCGCCGCCAGCTCGCGGCGGACCGACGCGGCCTCGGCGCGCATGCCCTGCTGGTCGAGCGAGCCGGCGAAGGCGGCCAGCAGAATTGGGTCGCGCGGGGCGATGGCCAGAGCCATTTCATAATGCCGGCGCGACAAGTCGAAGCGCCGCATCTGGTCGTAGCATTGGGCAATCCCGGCAAGCGCGGAGACGCTGGCCGGATCGTCGCGCGCCGCCTTGCGGAAGCCTTGCAGCGCCAGCGCGACATTGCCCAGCATCAAATGGCCGCGAGCCTCGGCGACGCGCAGCGGCACGGGCTCCGGCCCGGCCTTGAGGCCGTTGGCGCTCGGCCGGATTTCCAGCCTTCCCTCGCCGCCAAGGCAGGCCGTGCAGGCCAGCACCGCAGCCGAAACCAGGAACATTCCCCCCCGATGCATGTCAGCCCCCTCCCAATGCCGGCATGATTGCCCGCATGACCCGGATCGCCGCCGGCAACATCAACACCCCGATCATGACCGGCAGCATGCACGCAACTAGCGGGATCGAAAGCAGCACCGGCAACCGATGCGCTTTCTCTTCCGCCCTGAGCCGGCGCCGTTCGCGCATTTCGGCGGCATAGGTGCGCAGCGTCTGGGCGATCGAGGAGCCGAGCTTGCTCGACTGGATGAGCAGGGTCGCGAAAGCCCGGATCTCATCGGCGCCGGCGCGGTCGGCCATGCGCCGCAGAGCATCCTCGCGATTGCGGCCCGCACGCATTTCCAGCACGACATTGCCGAACTGCTCCGCGATGCGCGGGTGGGAATCGGTCATCTCCATGCCGACCCGGGCGAACGCCGCCTCCAGCCCAAGTCCGGCTTCGACGCAAACCAGCAGCAGGTCGAGCGCATCGGGGAAGCTGTTGACGATCTCTTCCTGGCGGCGGTCGGCCTTGGCCCTGACGAACAGAACCGGCAAATAGAGGCCGAGCGCGGCGGCGACCACCACCGAGAAATAGAGCGTCATCAGGCTGGGGGACGCGTGAATGACCCAATAATAAGCGAGCAAGGTGGCGGGGAGGCCAAGGACCAGGACCAGCCGGACGAAAGTATAGACGCGCGGCGCGTGCGGCGCGGTGTAGCCGGCGGCGATCAGCCGCTGGCGGACGGCGTGGTCCTTGGTGTCGACCAGCGACAGACCTGCCTGTTCGATGCGGTTGACGAGATTGAGCCAGGCGCTTTCCACCCGGTCCGAGCGAAGCGAGCCGATAGTCGGTCCCTGGTCCGCAAACATGCCGCCCTCGGCCAGCCGCTGTTTGGCGAGCTGGCGCGCGCTGATCGCGAGCGAGAGGAAATAGGCGGCGACGCTGACCAGCGCGAACAGGGACACCAGCAGCAGATATTTGAGCAGCGGGTTGGTGGAGATCAAAGTCAGCATCGCATCAGACCCTTATGTCGACCATGCGGCGGATCGTGATGAAGCCGATGGCATAGAGGATCAGCAGCGATACGAAGCCGGGGACAAAGGACGGGTCGTCGGCGACGTCGAGGTAGAAGGCCGGGTTGACCATGAACAAGGTTGTGAAGGCGAAGATCGGCAGCGCCGTCAGCATGATCGCCGTCATCCGCCCTTCGCTCGACAGCGCGCGCACCTTGAGCATCATCGACTGCCGGTCGCGGATCACCTTCGACAAATTCTCCAAAATCTCCGCCAGATTGCCGCCGGTTTCATTCTGCACCGACAGGGAGATCACGAACATGCGCATGTCGTTGAGGTCCCAGCGCTCGGCCAGCGAGTGCAGCGCGTCGCGAAATTCCGCGCCGTATGTGACCTCGTCGACCACCATTCCGAACTGGCTGCCGATCGGATCGGGCATTTCGACGGTGAGCAGGTCCAGGGCCGCCGCGACCGGGTGACCGGCGCGCAGGCCGCGAACGAAGACATCGAGCGCGATCGGGAACTGGTCCTGCATCTTCTTGCGCATCTGATTGGCACGCACCTGGAGGAACAGCGCTGGAATGAAGAGGCCGAACGTAATCGAGACCGTACCGAGCAGGACGATCCTGCCAAAACCGACCGGGATTTGCGTCGCCGCCATGAACAGCAGCATGGCGAACAGGATGGCGAGCGGCGCCAGCAGCAGGATCAGCATCAGGCGCGGCGTCGGCATCGTCACCTGCGCCGTCATCAACATCCGCTCGAAACGCTGGCCCAGCCGCAGGATCGGCGCCGGCAGGCCGGCGGGCAACGCGCTTTCCGACCGTTTCAACAGGCTGAGCGCCTCGCCGGTCGTCCGGCCCTGTCCGATCAACCTGAGCCGCAAGTTGATCGCCCTGCCCTCGGATCGGCTCTTCGCAATCCGGTCGACGATCGTGCCGACGGCAAGTAGCACCGCCCCGAATATCGCCGCCAGGATCAGCGCCTTGATCCAATTGTCGCTCATGACTCGAACTTCATTTCCGGACGGAACAGCTCCGACGACAGGCTGATGCCGTGAGCGGTGACGTGCTCAAGGAAGCGGGGCCGGATGCCGGTGGCTTCGAACCGCCCAAGCACATGACCCTCGGCGCTGAGGCCGGTCTGCCGGAAATGGAAGATTTCCTGCATGGTGATGATGTCGCCTTCCATGCCGGTCAGTTCCGACAGGCTGACCAGCCGGCGCCGGCCATCGACCAGTCGGGCGACCTGGACGACAACGTGGATGGCCGAGGCGATCTGGCCGCGGGTCGAGCGCGCCGGCATGTCCAGGCCCGCCATGCCGACCATCTGTTCGATGCGCGACAAGGCGTCGCGCGGGGTATTGGCGTGGACGGTGGTCATCGACCCTTCATGGCCGGTGTTCATCGCCTGCAGCATGTCGAACGCCTCGCCGCCGCGAACCTCGCCGACGATGATCCGGTCCGGCCGCATGCGCAGCGCGTTCTTGACCAGGTCGCGCTGGGCGACCTCGCCCTTGCCCTCGATGTTGGGGGGCCGGGTCTCCAGCCTGACGACATGGCTTTGCTGCAGCTGCAGCTCGGCGCTGTCCTCGATCGTCACAATCCGCTCGCGGCCGTCGATATAGGCCGACATCGCATTCAAAAGCGTCGTCTTGCCCGAACCGGTGCCGCCGGAGATGAGGACATTGCGCCGCGATGCGACGACCGCCTGGAGCACCTGGGCGACCTGGGTGGGCACGCTGCCGATCTCGATCATGCGCTCCATGCTGATCGGGACGCGCGAGAATTTGCGGATGGATAGCGTCGATCCATCGATCGACAAAGGCGGGACGACCGCATTGACGCGGCTGCCGTCGGCGAGGCGGGCATCGACCATCGGCGAAGATTCGTCGATCCGCCTGCCGACCGCCGAGACAATCTTCTGGATGATCCGAAGCAGATGCTTCTCGTCCTTGAAGCGGACCGGTGTCGGCTCGAGCACGCCGTACCGCTCGACAAACACGTGCTCGCAGCCATTGACCAAAATGTCGTTGATGGTCGGGTCCTTGAGTAACGGCTCGAGCGGGCCAAGACCAAGCAGCTCGTCGAGCACGTCGGCAACCAATTGCTTGCGCTCCGACTGGTTGAGCGCGTGGTTCTGCTTGCCCAGCTCCTCGGCGACGATATCGCCAACTTCCGCCTGAATCTGCTCACGCGACATCTGGTCGAGCGCCGACAGGTTGATGAGGTCAAGCAGCCGTTGGTGCAGCTCGACCTTGAGGTCGGTCTTGGTGTCGCGCTTTTCAAAGGCGCCGGCATCGCCAAGGGTGACCAACCGCGGATCCGCCGCCGGCACGGCCGCGTCGGGCTGCGGGGCAGCGGCGCGGCTTGTCTTGCGAACGTTCCACATGGTCAGCGCTCCAGCCCCAAGGCAGCGGCAATGCCGGCGTCGAGAATGTCGAGGTCCTTGCCAAGCGGGCTCTTGCGCCTGATCTCGTCGATCGGCACGCCGCGGTCGATCGCCGCCCGCATGGTCGCGTGCTCATTGGCGATGGTGTAAGAGACCTCGAGGCCGAGCCCGTCGCGGACATCGGACAGCTTGATGGTCCGCAGGAACGCCTTTTCCAGCCGGTTGACGACGATGCGCACGTCGATGTCCTCCAGTTCCTGCTCGCGCATGAGCTCGAGCTGCCGGCGGGCGCGGTTGAGGCTCGGGATATTCATCTGGGTGACGAGCAGGATGAGGTCGGAGCGGGCGAGCAGCGACAAGGACCAGTTCGTCCAGTTGGTCGGCAAATCGACCAGCACGGTACCGAACTCGCGCGCGGCAATCTCGACGATTCCCAGCAGCTGGTCGCTGGTCAAAGACTCCAGCGGCATCATGGTCGGCGGCGCGGCGATGACGTGAAGCCCGCTGGGATGGATGGTGGTCGCCGCGCGAAGCAGGTCGCCATCGACCCGCGAGCCGGCCTCGATCAGGTCGGCCAGCGTCAGGGTCGGCTGCAGCCCGAGCTGAAAGGCGGCGTCGCCGAACTGGACGTCGAGATCGATCAGGCAAGCCTCGCGGCCGTGCGGCGCCTCTTGCCGGGCGAACCGGACGCCAAGCTGCGACAGCAGCGAGGTGGCGCCGACGCCGCCGAGACTCTTGATGACGCTGACCACCTTGGCGTGCTTCGCTTCCTCGAGATGATCGCTGCGGGCGAGGCTTTCGGCGATCGGCGCAAGCGAAGATTCGAGCTCGGCCATGTCGAGCGGCAAGGGCACGACATCGCGCGCGCCGGCCCGGATCAACGACCGGACGAAAGCCAGCGGCGGGTCATAGGCGGCGGCGATCAGCGGCGTCTTGGTGGCCGCGGCAAGCTTCTGGAAGCGCTTCACCGAGGATGGGTTGTCGCGGTCGACCTGGACCAGCGCGGCGGCCGCCGAGGACAGGTCCTCGGGGTCGATCCAGTCGGTGTCGCCAACCAGGTTCAAAGTGAGCGCGAAGCCGGCGACCCGGGTTCCGACCAAAGCGGCGGCATCGCCGTCGGCGCCGCTCAGATAGAGATGCACCGCCGCCTGCCGGCGATGGGCGCGCCAGCTCTTGGCTGTTTCGTTGGGGTTGATGACGCTCACTTTTTTCAATCCTAATTCGACATGCTGCCGACGCTGTCCTCGGCGGTCAGCGTGGTTGCGAATGACGGCATGGAGATCGTCGCCAGCGTCAGCGAAGTGACAGGCCGGAACTGCAGGCCGGTGAGCTCGACCGTGACCAACGGCGACATCTCCATGCCGTTGGGGTCGCCGGCATAACCCAGGCCAGATCCGCGATAGAGAACGCGAACATTCGCTTCGGTGATGTCGGGCTTGATCTGCCGCATGCGGTTGACGAGGTTGGTAAAGGCGGTCCCGTTGCGGCCGGCGGTGATCCCACCGCAGGCGCCAGCGCAGCTGCACGTGCTGGAATCGCAGGTAATCGTCCCCAGCGCGCCGACCGGTATGGTTTGGCCACCCGTCAACGCCGGGTTCCCCCCAATACTCACGCCAACATACGTATTGTCGCGCAGGCCGGTGGAAATGACGTCGGTCACCACCGCCATGCGGGCGCCGACCTGCGTCGCCTTTTCCGCGCGATTATATTCCCAGGCGAAGCGGCCGCCGTCGATGATGGCAAACAGCATGATCAACAGCAACGGCAGCACCAAGGCGAATTCCGCGGCGCCAGCGCCGCGGCGGTCGCCCGCCAGGGAGGTGCGCCTCACGCTCATGCGCCAATCACCACGGCTTGCTGGGCGGCGCGGACACGGAAGCCGGTCGTCTGGAATCCAAGGATTCCGACCACCGGCTGATAAGGCAGTTCGGCCGTGACCGTGATCACCGGCACCTTGCCGCCATTGACCTGGTAGATGCCGAGCAATGCCGTGCCGCCGGCATCGGTGACGCACGACGCCGTAATGGTGAAGGTTGTCGACCCGTCCGTCCAACCCGGCAGCCGATCCGTGCCGCCGCTCAGTTGCCCGGTCCGGACGAGGGCCTTGGCCTCGTTGACGACGGTGGCCGGCACCGGCGGGCTGGCAACCGTGCAGTCGTAATTGCTGATTTCCTGCCTGGCGGCATAAACCGCCCCGTCGCGCACGCCCTTGATCAGGACATGTTCGGAACGAAAATAATTGCCGAGCTCAAGTGCGCCGAACAGCAGCGCCAGCAGGATTGGCAGCACCATCGCCATCTCCACCGCGGCGGCGCCACTAACGTTTCTGGTGAGCGCGCCGATCATCGCAACAGCCTTGGACGCTGACGAAGATAATTCTGGAACGCGGAATTTCCGTTCGGCAGCTTCGCGACGCCGACGATCTCGACGTAAATCTGCTCCTTGCCGGACGCGTAGGGCGAAGTCCGGGTGAGCGAAGGTTCGACCAGGAACACGTCGACCCATTGCTTGACGATGACATCGGACTTGCCGTTGAGGCCGGTGCAGTCGACGGCGGCGACCGTCAGCACCCGGCGGTCCTTCTGCGTGGTGCCTGGAACCACCGCCGTTCCGTTGACCGGCTGCGGATAGGTGCACTGGTTGGTAAAGGTATAGGTGCCGGTGCCGGTATTGCCGATTTTCTTGTACGGCACCGTTGGCGGTGTCAGATCGACCTGCTTGGGCGCGAGGCGGTTGGCCTTGTCGGCCAGCTCCCATTTGTAGACGTCGTAGCGCATCAGGGTGGTCGCGGTTTTCCCCACCGATGTTGCTACCGCCGAGACCGATTCCGACGGATGCACCGACGCGAAATAAGCCGCGCGATCCCAGGCGCCGTCGCCGAACTTGTCACAGTCGGGGCAGGTGTTGATATGGTAGGTGTCGCGCGCCAGGCCCTTGGCTACCGTACCCTGCACAAAGCCGAATCGGTCGGTCGCATTCGATGTATTGAGTATCTTCGCGCCTGCCGCGCCGCAGCCCGGGTTGGGCGGCGGGGCCCCTTCGGGTGCGACGACTTCGGATTCCTCGGTCTTGGTCAGATCCTTGCCGGTGTTTTCCGCAGGGCAGTAATCGCCGTTGGCGGGATTGCACGTGCTCTGCGCCGACGGATAGAGATCGAAGCGGCTGTTGAGCGCGTCGGTGACCGATGCCTTATTGCCAGGCTCGGTCGGGATGCCGTCGCTCATGTCGATGCAGCCGGCATGTTCGCTGTTGCGGCCAAGGTTGGTGGCGAGTCCGCTCGCGCCGTCAGCGAAATCCAGGTATCCGTAGTCGCCGGGCGCCCAGGCGCCGACGTTCGGGCCGGGCTGCAACAACACGCCCCGGCCGATGTCGGACGCGGCCGGGAAGTCGGTCCCGGCGGGCACGCACATCATCAACGGCGGCACCATGCACACCGACGAGGCGAGGCTGGCGAGGGCCTGGGCATTGACCACGCCCGAAGTGATCGCGCCGACGACCGGCGTCAGCGCATAGTCGGCCCGCCGTCCGCCGACGCTGACCTGGACGACCTTCGCCTGGCTGTCGGTGGTGGCGACCGGGCCGTAGGCGTCGGTCGCCTCATTGTAGCTTTGGAAAAATTCGACGGTGGCGATGGTTACCTTGCGCGGATCGCCGGTGACGCCGCTGGAGTCGCTTGCGAACAGCGACGCATTGTTGAGCAATTGCTGGGCGGCGGCGGTTGCACGGGCCATGGCGCCATTGGAGCCGTCGAGCTGGGTCGCCGAGGCGAGCGCAGCCTGATCGGCGGCCTGCTGCAGCTCGGTATCGAGGCTGGCGAGGTGTGCATAATCAAAGGCAATGCCGCCCATGCCGATCAGCGCGAACAGCGACAGAGCGACGGTCGGCGCAACGGCGCCGGTGCTGTTCCTCGTCAATCGCCTCCAGCCCGCCCGCATCGCATCCTCACTGAGGCCCGCTACCGGTACCGGTGCTGGTGGTCGCGGGCTTTTCCGGTTCCTTGACGGTGTCGGTGCGGTAGCGCTTGGTGGCGTTGGCCGCCTTGACGCCGCTGTCGCCCGGCTGCGCGCCGTCCGCTGAATAAACCGGGTCCGGATCGATGATCTGCACGGCGGCATTATATTTCGACGCTTCGCCCCAGCCGGCGTCGAGCGACCCCGCCTGCGGCGCGACTCGCGGCGTGTAGGTCTGGCATCCCGCCAGGGCCAGCATGGCCGCGCCCGCCAAAAGCCTAGAGGACATGTCCATACTCCTTCTCGAGGCCGATCGGCTTGAGGGCGGCGCTGCCGCCCGGAGTCGCCGGCGCGGTGCTGATCGGGGCCGGCGGCGCCGCCGGCGGCACGCCGGTTGCGCCGGGTCCCTGCGGCACGCCGGTGTCGGTGCGCCCGAACAGGAACAGGTCGGCTTCGTTCGGCGGGCCGGCGCGATCGGTCGGCAGCGCCAGCCGGTTGGCGGGCACCGGCCGCACCAGGCGCGGCGTGACGGTGATCACCAGCTCGGTCTCGTCGCGCTGGAAGTTGGTCGATTTGAACAGCATGCCGATGATCGGGATCGAGCCGAGGATCGGGAACTGGCGGACGGTGTCCTGAAAGTCGGTGCGCAGCAGGCCGGCGATCGCAAAGCTTTCCCCGTCACGCAATTCGACCACGGTCCGGGCGCGTCGGGTCTGCAGGCCCGGGATGCGCAGATTGTTGACGACGATCGAGGCGGTCGGGTCGATCGAGCTGACTTCCGGCTCGACGATCATGTTGATGACGCCATCGGCGAGCACGGTAGGCGTGAAGGCGAGGCTGACGCCGAACGGCTTCCACTCGATAGTGATGCCGGTGCTGCCACCGCCGTCGCCGCCGCCACCGCCATCCTGGAGCACCGGCACCGGAAACTCGCCGCCGGCCAGGAAATTGGCGGTCTCGCCGGACAGAGCGACCAGGGTCGGTTCGGCCAATGTCGTGATCGCGCCCTTGCGCTCGAGCGCGTTCAGGGCCGCGTCGAAGTTGAGGCCGAAGGCGCCGAAGGTCTTGGTCAAGATGCCGAAGCTGTCGAAGATCGAGCCCAGCCGCAACTCTTGCCCGTTGGGCGATTCGACCGTCGTCGTCACGCCGTCGACGACCGTGGTCGTGGTGGTCGTGCCGCCGCCCGGAATCAGGCTGGCGCCGCCGCCGACCACGCCGTTCAGGCTGCCGCTGTCATTGCCGACGAAGAAACTGAAGCCGATGTCCTTCAACGCCGATCGCTTGACCTCGGAGAAGCGGACCTCGAGCATCACCTGCTGCGAGGCGCCGATCGACAGCAAATTGACGACCTTGCCGGGGGCATAGGTTTCGGCCAGCTGGACGGCGCGGTCGGCGGCGGGGCCGCTGGCGACAATGCCTTCGAGGATGATCGAATCGTTGGAGATGCGGGCGCCGAGCTGGTCGCCGGCGATCAGCTCCGACAATTGCCGCTTCAGGGAAATGACATCGGGGCCGACGACGACGTCGACGACGGCGATGAGGTTGCTGGCGCGGTCGTAGAGCGTCAGGCTGGTGGTCCCGGCCTTCTTGCCGAGCACGTAGAGCGAGCTGTTGGACAAGGGCAGGATGTCGGCGATTTCCGGATTACCGATCAGCGCCCGCGCATAGGGCCGGTCGGACCGGATCACCTGGCTCTTGTTGACCGGCACCGCGATTTCGCCGGCATGGACGCCGTCGGCGATGCTGACGGCGCTGATTTGCGCGGCGGCCGGGGACGCGAACATGGCCCCAGCCAAAGCGGCCGCGGCAATCAAGGCGATTGCGCGCGGCCTGCGCTTGATTGCGGCGCTGTCGCCGCCCCCCCTGTTATGAGCCACTGCTTCCCCCCAATTTATAGTCCGTGCCGACCGTCCCCCTGACGATCTCGACATTGTTGACGACCGGCCGCGGACGGGCCGGCGCGGCGGCGCGGCGGACGGGCCGGCGCGGTGCGGCGGCCGGCGCGACCGTCACCTGGCTGCGCGGAATTTCGGCGCCGACCGGGTTGGCGGCGGCGTAGCGCGAGCCGCCGTAGAGGCTGTAGCGCAGATCCTCGAGGCTGACGGTTTCGACCACCGGATTGTTCTGCGCCTCGCCGGGCTTGCGCAGCACCAGGCTGAGGCTGCCGGCCTGCTGGGCGAGCGCCAGTTTCTGCGCGTCGAGCGGCTGCACCTCCAGCGTCGCCGTCCGCGCCAGGTTCGGCGTGCCGTCGGAATTCTTGGCGTTCTGGTCGAGCGCCATGACCCGCACGTCCTGCAGCAGGACGTCGGTCACCTCGCGCCCCTCGGTCATGGTGCGGGTGATGAGGACGTCGACCGAATCGTTGGGCTGGATGAAGCCGGCGACGCCGGAGACATCGTTGACGCGCACGGCGGCGGCGCGCTTGCCGTCGGGCAGCAAGGCGGCAAGCGACGTGCTGCCCTCGCCGGAAATCTTGGAGGCCAGGATCGGCTCATTGACCTGCATCGGCCGCAACGCGATGCGCGACTTGCCGGCGGGCAGCATGTCCTCGATCCGGGCGAAGGTACCGACCGGCAGGCTGTTGGTCGGATAATTGACGAAGCGGATCTTTTCCGGGGCCAGCGGCGTGCCATAGTCCATGGCGACGGCGGCGACGGCGACCCTGGTGGTGCCGGCGGTGGCCTGGGCGGTCAGCTCCTCATTCTTGCTGAGGTAGACGTTGGCGAGATAGACGGCGATCGCCCCCAACAGGATGGCGACACCCAAAGCGATTAACGACTGACGGTTGATCATTGTTCGGCCCCCACGACGCGAAGGACATTAACGCATTTTAGATTCCGCATAAACCTTTGATTCAGCGGCATTGCCGTCGCGCCCGTTTAATCCGTGCCTGGCGCAATCGAGCCACAGTTGGCGGCACCGGGAGCTAATTGGAAAAAATGGGAGCAGGCCAGAGACGCGGCCTGCTCCCGTTACGCGATTAGGTAGCCGGCGTCGCCGCACAGGCGGTGGTCGTGCCACCGGTGATGCAGCTGGCGGCCGCATTCATGCGGTTGCCAACGGCGCTGCCCAGGCCAAGGGCGGCAACGGCAATGGCCGAGCCGACGATCGCCAGGATCAGGGCATATTCGGCCGCCGAGGCGCCCGATTTGTCTTTCAGCAGTTTCAGAAACTTGTTCATCTCGTCATTCCTTTCCTCATGCCGGCTGACGCTTGCGCGCAGCCGCACCGAGTCGACGATCAGGAAAGTGGCGTATGCCAACCAGGCGGGCGCTAAATCCCCACATAACATAGTCTTAGCGCCCGCCGGATCGAGCCCCCCAGGCCGCCCGGCTGACACCAGGGGTTATCTTTAGTTAACGTAATGTCAACCATTTCCATTAACGAAAATTAAACTGCCTCTTATCGAACGATAATAGCCAAGTCATTGATATGTCGCGCAAAAACAGGATCATCGTGCGTGATTCCCGGTCCGATCCTGTCCCGAATCCGAACAAGATTCAGGGGATGAGATGGCGGAAATCCGACTGATTGCCGGCGCTTAGGCGCGATTCCTGCCCCGAGTCGCGACTCGGAGTTGGTGCACAGGTTACGCCGGCAGGCGGTGGCGGAAGGTGACGTTCACCCGGGTCGACAGCAAAAGATAGGGTAGCCACAGGCCGACGCTGATCAGCACCTTCTTGACGTTGCCGTCGAGCAAGGCGTGCAGCGCCGCCGCCACGTCCGCCGGCAAACCGGGCGCGCCGGCGACGAGCTGCGCGGTCAGCAATTGCATGGCCAGGTCGATCGCCCAGATGGTGACCAGCAGCCGCGGGAAGAGCGGCACGCGCCGCAGGGCGGCGACGAAGGCAATGGCGTACAGGCTGGTCAGCAGCACCACGTCCAGCGTCATCATGGTGTGGAGGATATCCAGCCAGGCCGGGACCGGTCCCGCCAGCGCCGGCATGGCGGCAAAATATTCGGCGGCGCGGACGGGGACGTTGAGCAGCATGCCGATCAGCAGCGAGACCATGATGCCGGTCGTGCCGTACAGCGCATGGCGGCGGGCGTCGGTACCGGAAATGCCGCGCCAGGCGCCGATCCGGGCGAGCCGGGTGACCGGTTGCGGCAGCCGGTCGGCGTTGGCGAACCAGCGCAGCGCCAGGGCCATGGAGGCGACCGGCGCCAGCACCAGCAGCACATAAGGGGCGATGGTAGCGAAATCGGCGGGGCCGTCGCCGGCACTGACCGCGATCCGCGCCGCCGAGGCGAGCCCGGCGAGCAGCAGCCAGCCGAGCATGATGCGGTCGAGGCGGTTTTCGAGGGAGAGGAGCAATGCGCCGGACTTGGCGTGCAGCTTTTGTTTCAGCGCGTCGATCACTGCTGCTAGCCCTTTTTTGCTATCTCGCCCTCCGCTCTACCCTCTCCCCTGTTTCGATTGAGTAAATGAACCCAGCCCCAGTAGGGTTCCCTGTTCTAGTCCGCGCCGACTTCGCAAAATGACACGATTCGCTTGTTTCGGAGATCGATTCGAACGCGGGTTCCGGCGAACCACTCGGTCTGAACCAGCAATCCCCACAGCAGAATTGGTGGAACCAGCCATGTTCCGAAATCGACAATGGCGGGTGCAAGGAAGGCGAGGGACGCCGCGATCCTCTGCCAAACCGGCATCTTGTCCCAAAATCGATAGAGCAGGACGGCGAACCCGAGGCTGACCGCAGCCATGTCGTAGTGCAGTCCGTAGGGCGAGATCAGGAATGTGGCCGTTGCGGCGGTGAAGACATTGAAGTTGCGTGCAAGGAAGTAGGCGCCGCCGAATGCAAAGAGCAGCCAGCCCCAGACTCCGTAACCGATCATCGGTGTCGTTCCCATGATCACCCATACTGCCTCCGATTGGCTAACCAGCTTCCGACCCTGGAAGTCGCGGGCATGCTCAACAAAGGCGTTCCAGTCGCCGAGCAGAAAAGCGCTTGAGGCAATCAAGAAAATTGTGCCGGCAACAGCCAAGAGGAAACCGCGCCGGTTGCGCAGCAGGGCTGGGATTACAAGGAAGCCCAGTTGCGGTTTGAACGTCAGGAGCGCAGCGGACAAGCCGCTACCGCGAAATGCCAGCAAGAATAGCGCGGCCGATACGAGCCCTGTCTGTCCAAAGTTGAGATTGATCAGAGCAGCCGGTGTCAGAATCGCCAAAATCGGCGGAAATCCCTTGGGGAGGAGCGGGCGAGCAGCCCAATAGAAGAAC
>JAKFFL010000111.1:0-14497 GCA_036675225.1 Sphingomonas sp.
AAGCGCGAGAGCCTGCCATGCGGCAGTCGCACGCAAATTGGATTTCCTCATTTCAATCTCCCGAATCGGACGCCCCTCCCGGACCGTCACCAGTTCGCGGGCGCAAACCACCCCCACGTAGGTTGCCGTTTAGCGTGCATATGGGCTGTCCTGTCCAGCGCCGAGCGCGCCCCTGTCAGCTTTTGTTAAGGCACTGTGACAGCGCTGCCACAGTCGCAATTCGAAGCCGGATGGCCGTCAGCGGCGGCTTTTCGCGCGCTTTTCCGCGGCCAGGCTAGCGGCCGCGTCGACATAGGGCTCCTGCCGTTCGACGCTCCAGTATCGAAGCTCGTCGAGCGGGATGTTCGCGCCTGTCTCGGCGCAGCGGACATGGTCGCCGTCGACGAGCAGCCGGAAGGTGCCCGCCAGGTACCGGATCTTCGCTTCGCGGCCGCGCCCGCTCATCAACATGGGTCAATCCTGATCGTCGAACAGGCCGGGTTGCCCAGCCGGGCCCGGTCTTGGTCGCCCAGGGCGATAGGACCTTGGCGTGCTGCGCTCAAGCCGCGCGATGCTGCCCTCGACGGTGGCTTCGACCGATCCATCGGCGAAGCGCAGATTAAGGAAGCCGGCGGAGCGGGCGTCGCCCGCGTGGACCAGGGTGCGGCCTTCCCGGTCCGTGACCCGGACGAAGCCGCGCTGCAGTGGCCGTTCGGGATGGGCGAGGCCGGCAAGCCGCCACAGGGACTCCAGGCGATCGGACGCGACCCCAATGCGCTGGGCGACCAGTTCGGCACGCAAGCGCGGCGCCACCGCGCTGAGATCCGCCCGGGCGTGCGCGGCGCGCGCGGCGAGCGCGCGCGGCAGCCGGTCGCCAAGCTCGTCGAGCTGCTGCCGGGATGGCGAGAACAGCCCGGCGACGGCCGGCCAGCGGGCGAGTGACAGCTCCATGCGCTCGGCGGCGCGGGCGGCCGACCGGACCAGGCAGGAGCGCGCCCGCTGGCCGAGCTCGGACAGCATGGCGGCAAGCTCGGCGCGGACCGGCACCGCCATTTCGGCGGCGGCGGTCGGCGTCGGTGCGCGCCGATCCGATGCGAAGTCGATCAGGGTGGTGTCGGTCTCATGGCCGACCGCGCTGATCAGCGGAATCGGGGAGTCGGCGGCGGCGCGCACCACCTCCTCGTCATTGAACGCCCACAGATCCTCGATCGAGCCGCCGCCGCGGGCGACGATCAGCAAATCGGGGCGCGGCTCGACGGCGGCAAAGCCGCGGATGGCGGCGGCGACCCTGGCGGCGGCGCCTTCCCCCTGGACCGGGACCGGCCAGACCATGACATGCGCCGGGCAACGGTCGGCGAGGCGATGCAGGATGTCGCGGATGACGGCCCCGGTGGGCGAGGTCACCACACCGATGACTCGCGGCAGGAATGGCAGCGCCCGCTTGCGCCCCGAGTCGAACAGCCCTTCGGCGGCGAGCGCGCGGCGGCGCTGCTCGAGCAAGGCCATCAGCGCGCCTTCGCCGGCGAGCTCGAGCCGGTCGACGACGATCTGGTACTTGGAGCGGCCGGCGTAGGTGGTCAGCTTGCCGGTGGCGACCACCTCCAGCCCGTCGGCCGGCTGGAAGGCGAGGCCGCCCGCCTGCCCGCGCCAGATGACCGCGTCGATGCAGGCCTGGTCGTCCTTGAGCGTGAAATAACAATGGCCGGAGGCATGGCGTTTCCAGCCCGACACCTCGCCGCGCACGCGGACGAAGCCGAACGCCGTTTCCACCGTCCGCTTCAGCGCGCCGGACAGCTCGCTGACGCTCAACGGCGGTGAATTGTCGGTCGGCGCCACCTTCGCTAACAGGCCCGGACGGTCGTCGTCGGATGCGGGGTCAGTTACGTCCATGAACATCCTGCTCTTAGGTTCGGGTGGACGCGAAGATGCGCTGGCATGGCGGCTGAGGCAATCGCCGTCTTGCGACCGGCTGGTGGCCGCGCCCGGAAATCCGGGCATCGGACGCTGGGCGGAGTGCGTGCCCGTCGATCCCTGCGATGCCGCCGCCGTCGTCGAGCTGGCGCGGTCGACGGATGCCGGGCTGATCGTCATCGGCCCCGAGGCGCCGCTGGTAAAGGGAGTCGGCGACGCGTTGCGACAGGCCGGCTTCGCCGTCTTCGGGCCGAGCGCGGCGGCGGCACGGCTGGAGGGTTCGAAGGGCTTCACCAAGGATCTGTGCGCGCGCGCCGGCATCCCGACCGCCGACTATTTGCGCGTCGACACCATGGCGGCGGCGTTGGCCGCGCTCGACCGGTTCGCCATTCCCGTCGTCATCAAGGCCGATGGGCTGGCCGCCGGCAAGGGCGTCACCATCGCCATGGACCGAGCCGAGGCCGAGGTCGCGATCCGCGCGGCGGGCGACGGGCCGATGGTCATCGAGGAATATCTGGAGGGCGAGGAAGCCAGCCTGTTCGCCTTGGTCGACGGCCGCTCCGCGGTAGCCCTCGCCTCCGCCCAGGATCACAAGCGCGTCGGCGAAGGGGACATTGGGCCGAACACCGGCGGCATGGGCGCCTATTCGCCGGCGCCGGTACTGACGGCGGACTTGCAAGAGCAGGTGATGGACCGGATCGTGCGGCCGACGGTACTGGCGATGGCCGATGCCGGAGCGCCGTTTTCGGGAGTCCTGTTCGCAGGCCTGATGCTGACCGCGCAAGGACCCAAGCTGATCGAATATAATGTCCGCTTCGGCGACCCCGAATGCGAGGCGATCATGCCGCGGATCGAAGGCGACTTTGCGGCCTTGTTGCACGCGGTCGCCAGCGGTGCCGATTTTTCGGCGCCGCGCCTGTCCGGCGACGCCAGCATGACCGTCATCATCGCCGCTCGCGGCTATCCCGGCACGCCGGCCAAGGGTGGCCGCATCGACGGAATCGACGGTGCCGAAGCGATCGAGGGCGTCATCGTCTTTCACGCCGGAACCGCCGGGCGCGACGGCGGCCTGGTCGCCAGCGGCGGCCGGGTGCTGGCGGTCACGGCCACCGCTAGCACTCTGGTCGAGGCCCGGGAACGCGCCTATCGGGCAATCGACCGGATCGCATTTGCCGACGGCTTTTGCCGACACGATATCGGCTGGAGGGAATTGGAGCGGCAAGCATGAACCGCACGTCTATCCTGGCGCTTGGGATTGCCGCCGTGACCGGCGTTACCTGGCTGTGGCATGGGCCGCTCGGCGCCGGCGACCGGCTTGCCGCCAAGGTCGAAGCCGCGGCCCGGGCGCAGCTGGACCATGACGAAATGATCCATGTCCAGGCGCGGCTGGAACGGGGCCCGCTCACCCGGCGGCTGGTCCTGTCGGGCCCGGCCGACGATTTCCAGCGGCGGGAAATCAAGCGCCGGATGGAAAGGCTGCGCGGGGTCGGGGAGGCACGATGGAATCCGGCATCGCTGGCGACGGAATCCGTCCAGTGATGCCCCTGTTCTTCGAAGCCGCTTTGTTGGCCCTGACCGGCTTTGCCGCCGGCCTGCTGGTCGCCTATCTGGTGTCTCTGCGCCGACGCCGGCAAGACTAGGAGGACCCATGGTCGAGCTGTTCGAAACCTATTGGCCGATCGTTCTGATCGCGCTGCTGATCGGCCTGTTCGTCGGCTTCCTGATCTTCCGGCCCCGCCAGCGCGTGCGCCTCAGCGACAGCGCGCCGCTCCGTCCGCACATGGCCGCCGGCACCGGCCAGACGGTGCTTGGGCACGAGGCCGAGGTGACGACGCAACATATACTGGGAACGGAAGCGCCGGCCGCCGATAGCGGTTCCGCCGACGACCTGGAACGCCTGAAAGGAGTCGGGCCGAAACTGGCGGCGATGCTCAAGGCGCACGGCCTGACCCGCTTCGATCAGGTGGCGGGTCTCACTGAGAGCGAAATGGAACGACTCGATCAGGATCTGGGGCCGTTCCGCGGGCGCCTGCAGCGCGACCGCATCGTCGAGCAGGCCCGCTATCTTGCGCGTGGCGACGTCGACGGCTTCGAGCAGCGCTTCGGCAAGTTGTAGCCGCGCTCAGGCGCCGATCAGCACGCGCGTACCGACATCCGTCACCCGGTATAATTTGGCGGCGAACTCTCCGGGCAGCCGGATGCACCCGTGCGACGCCGGGCGGCCCGGCAGATGACCGGCATGGAGCGCAATGCCGAAGCGGTCGAGGCGCTGCATGAACGGCATCGGCGCATTGTCGTACTTGATCGAGCGGTGGAACTTCTTCTTGCCGAGAATCGGAAAAATTCCGGTCGGGGTCGGGTTCTTGGCGGTGCCGCTGGAGATGGTCGAGACGGCGACCAACGTGCTTCCGCGGTAGAGGAAGGCAAGTTGGTCGTCGAGACTGATGACCAGGTGCGGCTCGCCATCGGCAGCCACGTCGCGCCATAGGTATCGACCATTCTTCAGGCCGGTTTCGCCGAACGCTTCCAGCATGTCCTGCCGGGCGACGGCGGCGGCGTCGCTGGCCGCCTCCTTCGCGGCAGCGGACTCGAACGTGGCGGATGCAGGGGCATTCGGTACGCACAGGGCGAACACGCCCGACGCCGCCAGCGCCAGGGCTAGCTTGTTCATTTTACTGCTCTTTTTTTGTTGCTTTTTCTAAAATGCACAATGCGCGGAACGCGACTCGGTTCCCCGCGGACAGGCCGAAGAGGCCCGTGCCGCATGCCGCAACGGGGAAGAAAATGGAGGAGTGGCCGTGCTAAGCGGCGGCGACCGGGTCGCGCGTCTCCTCGGCGGTGGATGCTTCGCGCTCGTAGCGCCGCGCAAATTCAAACAGGATCGAACGGCCTTCTTCGGTCTTGGCCGAACTGGCAAGCGCCCGGCACCTAAGTGCCGTTTCGCGCAATTGCTGTGCCCTGCTCAGCATCGCTTCGCCTCCACACCCCGAGTCGCCTGGCACCTTTTAGCCGATTCGCCGGCTTGGCGCAGGTGCCTGGGCACGCGGGCGCGGCGGGCCGGTCGCAAATCGCGCCGCAAGGCGAACGCGGGCGGCCGCATACAAACAAGGCCCGCCGGATCGGTGATCCGGCGGGCCAGTTTTTCATCTCGAAGCCGGGAGAGACAAGCTCGCCCGTCCAGGAGATTTGTTACGCTTAACCGCGCTCCGGCTCCGGCGGCGGCGGCGGCGGCGGCGGCGGCGGCGGACACGCGTCCGTGGCCAGGATCACCGTTCCATCCGGGCAGGTCTGCGTCGCCGGAGGAGGCGGCGGCGGCGGCGGCGGAGGTGGCGGCGGCGGCGGCGGCGGCGGCGCGGCGAAGTTGTAGATCAGGCTCAGCAGCAAGCTGTGCGACCGGAAGCGGCCGTCGAAATATTCGTCCGAGGCGTCCGGGTCGAAACCGGCCCCGAACTCGAGACCGCTGACGTTGAAGAAACGATATTTCAGGCCGAGGTCGATATTCGGCGTGATCGCCTTACGGATGCCGGCGAGAATCTGCCACGCAACCGCGCCATCATCATCGTCCAGTTCAACTCGCACGTCGCCAGTTGGGCCGGTGGGCGGGAACGGAACAAACGCGCCGTCGACATCGAAGTCGTACTTGACGTTTGCCCAGCCGGCGCCGGCGCCGAGGAAGCCGCTCCAGCCGTCTTCGTCACCGAAGTCGAACAGGACGTTGGCCATGGCCGACCAGACGCGAACGTCGCCATCGGCGCCATACGGCTCGGTCGGGTTCGTCGTCGGGACCAGCCCGTCCAGGATCTGAACCTCGTCCAGCGACGCCCGCTTGTAGGCGAGCTCAACCTCACCGCGGACCAGACCGAAGTCGTAACCGGCGACCAGGTCGACATCGAAGCCGAGATTGTGGTCGATGGTAACCGCGTCGTCGACATCAAAGTCAACGACCGTCGCATCACCAAGATCGCGGTTGTAGTCGAGGTTTGTATCCTCGACGAGCATGACGCCGGCATCAACGCCAACATACACTGAATTGTCGCGGGCCATGGCCGGCGTCGTCAGCGCAGCGGCCGCTACTGCGGCGAGCAGATAATTACGCATGCGGACTCCCCTTTTGTGCACCGATCGGGTGCGGATCCAGCACTTCGTATAGCGAAAACTTCAGCCGGGGGAACGGGCCTATGCGTTTTCGCCGGATTCCGTTGCAGCGCGGACACACATGCGCAATCGCGGGGACTCAGTCGCCCTGATCTTGCGTCGACTCCGCGCCTTCCTGGCGGCGCCGCCTGGGCCGGCTTGCAAGCAGCTTGTCGATCTTGCGGCCGTCCATGTCGATCACTTCGAACTTCCAGCCGTCGCTCGAGAAGACCTCGCCGGTTTCGGGAATCCGCTTGAGGATCGACAAGGCAAAGCCGGCGACCGTCGAATAGTCCCGACCCGACGGCAGGTTCAGGCCGAGCCGATCGCGGAGCAAGTCCGCGCTGGCCGCCCCCGAAACCAGCCAGCTGCCGTCCTCGCGCTCGACGCAGGGTGGATCGTGACCGACATCGAGGTCGTGCGCAAACGCACCGGCCAGCGCCGAAAGCAGCGAGCCCGGCGTGACGATGCCGTCGAGGTGGCCATATTCGTCATGCACCAGGGCCAAAGGGACATCGGCGGCGCGGAGCACGGCAAGCGCATCCATCGCATCCATCATGTCGGGTATCACCGGCGCGGTTTTGGTCAGCTGCGCCAGATTGAGTTCGCGTCCGTCGAGCAAGGCGATAAGCAGGTCGCGGGCCGAGACGACGCCGATAATATCGTCGACCGAGCCGCGCGCGACGGGCAGCCGGCTGTGCGGCGTCGCCGCCAGCGCCGCCCGAATTTCCTCCCGCCCGCAACCGGAATCGATCCAGTCGATCTCCGTGCGCGGAGTCATGACTTCGCGCACCGGTCGATCGGCCAGCCGGACGATGCCCGAGATGATCGCCCGCTCGCTTTCCTCAAGGACTCCGGCGGTCTGCGCCTCGGCGACGACGAGATGCAGTTCCTCGGCCGTGACGTGATCCTGGTTTTCACGATTGAGGCCGAGTGCCTTGAAGATGGCCGCGCTGGTCTGGTCCATCAGCCAGACGAACGGCGCGGTCAGCTTCGACAGCCAGATCATCGGCCGCGCCATGAACGCGGCGATGGGCTCGGGCGAACGCAGCGCGAATTGCTTGGGCACGAGCTCGCCTATGATCAGACTGGCGAAGGTGGTGGCAACGATGACGAGCCCGAAGCCAAGCGTCATTGCCGTTTCCGCATCGACCCCGAGCAAGGTGAGGCGCTGCCCGACCGGCGCGCCCAGGCTGGCGCCCGAATAAGCGCCGGCTAGGATCCCGATCAGCGTGATGCCGATCTGCACCGTGGAAAGGAAGCGCCCCGGCTCGGCCGCCAGGTCGAGCGCGCACTGGGCGCCGCGGCTGCCGCTCTTGGCCAATGCCTTAAGGCGCGCCTCGCGCGACGAGACGATGGCCAGCTCGCTCATCGCGAACACGCCATTGAGCGCAACCAGCGCGAGGATCAGCACGACATCGAGCCAGGGGAAGGGGAGCAATTGGTCGCTCATCGGAGGCTCGTTCCTAGCCGCTGGTACGAGACGGCGGCAAGCGAAGGTTCATAAGGTCCGAGGAACTATCGCTTCAAGTCACCTGTTGGTGGCCGAAACGAAGCTTTGGAGATCATAAATGCGTGTTGAACGAACATTGCTCGCCGCTGCCGCGGCGACGCTGGGCCTCGCTGCCTGCACCACCGATCCCTATACCGGCCAGCAACGGGTCAACCGCACGGCGGTCGGGATCGCGGCGGGGGCGATCGGCGGCTATTTGCTCGGCGACCTGGTCGGCGGCCGCAACGACCGCACCGAGCAACTGATCGGCGCCGGTATCGGCGCCATCGCCGGCGGCGCCGTCGGCGCCTACATGGACCGGCAGGAAGCAGACCTGCGCCGCCAGACGGCCGGCACCGGCGTCGATGTCATTCGACAGGGCGACGATTTGATCCTGCGCATGCCGTCGAGCGTGACCTTCGACGTCGACCGCTGGGAGGTGAAGCCGCAATTTTATTCCGTGCTCGACGATGTCGCGCGGACTCTGGCGAGCTACAACCAGACCTATATCGATGTCCTGGGCCACACCGACACGACCGGGAGCCACGAGCACAATCAGCTGCTGTCCGAACGGCGGGCAGGCGCGGTCGCCGACTATTTGTCTTCACGCGGAGTCGAGCGGGCCCGCATGGCGACGCGTGGCTTTGGCGAAACGGCACCATTGTACATGCCCGACGATACCGACGTGAAGAAAGCCGCCAACCGGCGAGTCGAGATCAAGGTCGTGCCCTTCCGCGCCTAGCGGCGGCGGGCGGTGAAGAAGGCCTGCAACTGCGCGGCGGCCTCGGTTTCGCCGATTCCCGACAGGACATCGGGCCGATGATGGCAGGTCGGCCGCGCGAAGATCCGCGCGCCGTGCAGGACCCCGCCGCCTTTCGGATCCTCGGCGGCGAAGGTCAGCTTGCCAATCCGCGCCAGGGCAATGGCGGCGGCGCACATCGCGCATGGCTCGAGCGTCACCCACAGTTCGCAGCCGTCGAGGCGGGGGCTGCCAAGCTGGGCGGCGGCGAGCCGGATGGCGGCCATTTCCGCATGAGCGGTCGGATCTAGCTGGCCGCGCATCGCATTGCGTGCCTCGGCGACGAGGTTTCCATTCAATGTGATCACGGCGCCCACCGGCACCTCGCCAGCCTCGGCGGCCTCGGCGGCCAGTTCCAGGGCGCGGCGCATCGGCGCGGGCAGTGGGAAGCCGCTGGTCATTGCCGCGGCGCTAGCGCGCATCGGCGCGAAAGTCATTGCGAGCATCAGTTGGCGACGTTGGTCGCTGCCGCCTGATTGGCTTGCGGGGGCTGGACCTGCAGGGTCGGCACCTTGACGGTGACGTTCTCGGGCCGGGTGCCGACGGCGACCTTGCCGGTCTCGACGTCGAAGCGCGGCGCCTGGCCGCCGGTGGCGGTGACGCCGGCGCCATTGGCGCTGATCTCCGGCGCCTCGGCGCTGCGAGTCTGCGTGATGTCGAGGAACCCGCTGGCGATGGCGGCGATCAGCGCCACGACGGCGAGAATGAGCAGGAGAATGATGGTCCGCATTGCGTCCCCCAATGGATTCATGTGGGGTCGTAACGCGCCGGCGATGGTTCCGTTGCCGGCGATTCGCGCGGCCAGCGGTTGACGCGTCCGCCTGGCGCGGCTATCGGGCGGCGCTTTCCGGGCCCCTTCGGGCCTGCCCAAAATCAGGATTGAAACCATGTCGCGCGTTTGCGAACTGACCGGCAAGGGTCGGCAGGTGGGACACAATGTTTCCCACGCCAACAACAAGACCAAGCGCACGTTCCTGCCCAACTTGCAGAACGTGACCTTGATCTCCGACGCGCTGGGGCAAAGCGTCAAGCTGCGCGTATCGACGCACGGGCTGCGCTCGGTCGAGCATGTCGGCGGCCTCGACAATTGGCTGTTGAAGACCAGCGACGACAAATTGAGCCCGAAGGTCCGCAAGCTCAAACGCGAGATCGCCAAGAAGGGGCAGGCGCAAGCCGCCTAGGGCCAGTCGAGCGCCACCAGATAGGTCGGCGCCCGCGGCCTGAAATCATTGTCGGTCATCAGCCATAGCCGCGCGCCGTCGGGCCGCGGCTCGACCGCGATCGCCTCGACATTGTCGGTGGCGCCGAGCCCGAGCCGGGCCAGCGGCCGCAGGGCCAGCCTCCCGCGGCGAACCTTGTCGACCGCCACCAGATGCTTAGCCAGGCCCGCCATGCCGGCCTTTCGAGTGACCAGCAGCACCCCGCCATCGGGCGCCCGCACGGCATCGGAGACATTGCCGAACCGGCCGTCCAGGGGATGGCTGCGCGCCCCATTACGGTCGACGCCCACCCACTCCCGGCTTCGTTCGGGAAACAGAAGCAGTCGCCGGCCGTCAGCGACCATGGCTTCAATTCCCTTGTTGCGCGGCCAGCGCCGGCGGCCGAAGTCGATCCGCTGCACCGGCCGGGTAAAGGCCGGGTCGTACAGCCACAGCTGGTTCGACCGCTCGAACGCGACCCACCAGCCGCGCCCCGCGGGGTCGCGGGCCAGCGCTTCGCTGTCGCGATTGCCCTTGAAGTCGGGGCTGCCCGGCCCGGCGCCGAGGTCATGGAGAGCGGCCGCGCCGGGCGCTCCGGGCATGGGGAAGCGGACGACGGTTCCCGAATCAGTCAATGCGACCAGGTGGCCGCGCTCGATCGCCAACGCCGAAACGCCGCCGAAGCGCGAATCAGCGACCGCCACCCTCCACGCACCCGCGAGCCGGAAGGGCGCGAATCCGGCTGGGTCGAACCTGGCCGGGGCAAAGCGGACTGGTGCGACGGCGTCCACCCGATCGCTGCGATTGGGAATGGAAGCGAACCACAGGTGCCCGCCGAGGACCAGCAACGCCAGGATCAAGTAGCTGAAAACGCTTGTTTTCCTGAACATTGGCTGCAAAGGCCGTTCAGCGCCGGGCGATTCCGAATCAGGCATAACCCTTTGTGTTGGCGGGGTTTTCCCCTTTTCCCCGTCATTGGGACGAGTCACGGGCAACCGCGGCGGCTTCCTGGCCGGCAACGGCCGAACAGTTCCCTCGCGTCGCGTAACGAGGGGGGCCCGGAGTGCGTAATCGCTCCGGGCCCAAACTGTATTGGCGCCGGGGCAATCATCTCTTTTCGAACAACGCGGCGAGCTGCTCGATCAGCGCCCCGCCCAATTGCTCGGCATCCATGATTGTCACCGCCCGGCTGTAATAGCGGGTGACGTCGTGGCCGATGCCGATCGCCGCCAGCTCGATGCTCGACTTTTCCTCGATCCAGCCGATGACCTGGCGCAAATGGCGCTCGAGATAGGTGCCGCCATTGGCCGACGCGGTCGAATCGTCGACTGGCGCACCATCCGAGATGACCATTAAAATCCGACGTTCTTCCGGCCGCGCCAGCAGGCGGCGGTGCGCCCAGAGCAAGGCCTCGCCGTCGATATTCTCCTTGAGCAACCCCTCGCGCATCATCAGGCCGAGGTTGCGGCGGGCGCGGCGATAGGGCTCGTCGGCGCGCTTGTAGATGATGTGCCTCAAGTCATTCAGGCGGCCGGGATGCGGCGGCCTGCCGTCAGCCAGCCATTGTTCGCGGCTCTGCCCGCCCTTCCAGGCGCGGGTGGTGAAGCCGAGGATCTCGCTGCTGACGCCGCATCGCTCGAGCGTCCGGGCGAGGACGTCGGCGCACATGGCGGCAATCGAGATCGGTCGGCCGCGCATCGAGCCACTATTGTCGATCAGCAGCGATACGATCGTGTCCTTGAAGTCAGTTTCCTTCTCGATCTTGTAACTCAGCGCATGGCCGGGCGAGACGACGACGCGGGCGAGCCGCGCGGCGTCGAGCAGCCCTTCCTCCTGGTCGAAGTCCCAGCTGCGCGCCTGCTGCGCCATCAACCGCCGCTGCAGCCGGTTGGCGAGCCGGGTGACGACGCCCTGCATCTGCCCCATCTGCTGGTCGAGATAGGCGCGCAGGCGGCCAAGCTCGTCGAGGTCGCACAATTGGTCGGCCTCGACGATCTCGTCGAAGCGAGTGGTGAAAGCCTTGTAATCGGTCGCCGGCTCGTCCGCCCAGTTGCGGCGGCCACCCCGCGGCTGAACATTGTCGCTGCCCTCTTCGCCGGCGGACGTCTCCTCGCCCTCGCTCTCTTCCTCGCCGCTGGTCGACTCTTCCTCGCCTTCCTGCTCCTCGCGGCGCATGTCCATCTCGCCCTCGCCGGCGCTGGCATCGTCCTCGCTGTCGTCGCCCTCGTCCGAGCCGGGCTCCTCGCCCTCGCCTTCTTCGCCGCCCTCTTCCGGTTCCTCGTCGGCCGGCTCGGCGGCGGTCTCCAAATCGAGGTCCTCGAGCAACCGGCGCGACAAGGTTGCATAGGCCTGCTGATCGTCGATCGTCAGGGCCAGCGCGTCGAGCTCGGCCCCGGCTTTCTCCTCGATCCAGTCGGCGACCAGCTCGAGCCCGGCGCGGGCGGCGGCGGGCGGCTCGGCGCCGGTCAGGCGCTGGCGGGCGATGAGCGCGACCGCGGTCGCCAGTGGTACCTCCGCGGCGCTGCGGGCGCGGCCGATGGCATCGGTGCGGATGCGCGCCTCGGCAAGCCTATCGAGATTGCCTTTGACCCCATCCATAGCGCGGGCGCCGAGCGCCTCGACCCGAGCGGTTTCCAAGGCTTCGAACACCGCCCCGGCCTCGGGATCGGCCGGCGCCGACGAACGGTGGATGGCGGCGTCGTGATAACGCAAGCGCAGCGCGGCGGCATCGGCGGCCCCGCGCGCCTCGGCGACCAGCCGCGCTTCGAGCGACGGCCCGGGCGATGGCACTCGCGCCGTCTTGCCGGCGGACGGGCCGGGCTCGGCGGCGAAGGCGATGTCGAGCTCGCGGTCATGGGCGATGGCGCGCGCAGCGCCGGCAAGCACGCGGCGGAACTCGTCGAGGGGCTGCGGCCGGGTCATGGCCTTTCTTGACTCAAACCTTGTGCGCGACGCTTTCGGGAAGGTCGGTCCCGAACACCCGCTGGTAATATTCTGCGATCAGGGGCCGCTCGGCCTCGTCGCACTTGTTGAGGAACGACACACGGAAGGCATAGCCGACGTCGCCGAAAATGAGCGCGTTCTGCGCCCAGCTGATGACGGTGCGCGGGCTCATCACGGTCGAGATGTCGCCGTTGATGAAGCCCTGCCGGGTCAGATCGGCGACCTTGATCATCTGGTCGACCTGCTGCTTGCCGTCCGGGCTGTCATATTCGCCCGACTTGGCGAGGACGATCTGAGCCTCGACCGCGGCCGGCAGGTAATTGAGGGTCGAGACGATGTTCCAGCGGTCCATCTGGCCCTGGTTGATGGCCTGGGTGCCATGATAGAGGCCGGTCGTATCGCCGAGGCCGACGGTGTTGGTCGTGGCGAACAGCCGGAACCAGGGATTGGGCCGGATCACCCGATTCTGGTCGAGCAGGGTCAACTTGCCCTCGGTTTCCAGCACCCGCTGGATGACGAACATCACGTCGGGGCGGCCGGCGT
This sequence comes from Sphingomonas sp., assembly GCA_036675225.1. Taxonomy (GTDB): domain Bacteria; phylum Pseudomonadota; class Alphaproteobacteria; order Sphingomonadales; family Sphingomonadaceae; genus Sphingomicrobium. Next base: position 13,001 of record JAKFFL010000111.1, read on the forward strand.
CATATTCGTCGAACACCAAGGCCACCGGATGCTGCAGCGCCCAGGGCAGCAGGCCTTCGCGGAACTCTGTGATCTGCAGCCCTTCGCGCAGGACGATGGCGTCGCGGCCGATAAGGTCGACGCGGCTGATATGGGCATCGAGATTGATGCGGATCAGCGGCCAGTTGAGGCGCGCCGCCACCTGCTCGATATGGGTCGACTTGCCGGTGCCGTGATAGCCCTGGACCATGACCCGGCGGTTGCGGGCGAAGCCGGCGCAAATCGCCAAGGTCGTGTCGGGATCGAAGACATAGGCCGGATCGAGGTCTGGGACGCGCTCGTCCGCCTCGCTGAACGCCGGCACTTCCATGTCGCTGTCGATGCCGAAGGCCTCGCGCACCTTCACCGAACGGTCGGGCGTGGCGAGGATGGTGTCGGCTTGGGTGTCGAGGCTGACGTTGGGGATTTCGGTCATCGCCCACCCTTTAGGCGGAGCGCGCCTTCGGCTCAACCGACCTTGGGTGGAAGCGGGAACAGGGACACGAACCAGTGGGCAAGGCCCTGGTCGCCTTCGAAGGCAACGAGATCGAGCGGCGCCCCGCCATAAAGCACGGCGGCGATGTCGCCTGGGCTAGCGGTAAAGATGAGGTCGCATCCCGTGGGGTCGGCGCGGCGGGCGTCAAGCCGACCATCGCGAATGTCGACGATGTAGCCGGCCTCGCCGAACATGAAGCCGACGCGGGCGAATTTCTCGCCGGCGCGCGCCGCGTCGAACATCGTCTGCATCGACATGATAATCGACACCGGGCTGACGAATTGGCTCGGATCGTGGCTTGGGCTGCGCACCGCCCAGCGGCCGAGCGAGCGCAGCACTGGCGCCGCCTCAAGCCCCCATTCGGTCGCTTCATAGACCTGGACCGAGGCTGGCGGCGGCAGCCGGGCGCGGCGAACGAGGCCGCGCTCCTCTAGCTCCGCCAGCCGCTGGCTGAGTGTGTTGGCGCTGATCCCGGGAAGGTCGCGCTTCAATCCGGAGAAGCGGCGCGGGCCGAGCATCAATTCGCGAAGGACCAGAGGCGCCCAGCGCTCGCCAATCAGTTCCAGCGCCAAGGCGACCCCGCAAGCGTCCTCATACCCCCGTTTCGGCTCGTTTTGCCGCAACTTAGTTACTTTTCCTAACTTCATGGTTGCAATTTATGACCTCGGTGGCAAAAAGCAAGCGAATCGAATCGGGCAGGGGGCGAGCGCGAATAACCGCCCCCAACTTAGGGAAGCCCGAGATTTGCGCAGAGGAGAGGGCAATGACCTATTTCGAAGGATTCGTGGTTCCGGTACCGGAAGGCAATCGGGACGCCTACCGCCAGCATGCGGCCGACGCCGCGCCTATGTTCCAGGAATTCGGCGTGAAGCGGCATGTCGAGGCCTGGGACAGCGACGTTCCCGAAGGCAAGGTTACCGATTTCCGCAAGGCGGTCGACGCCCGGCCTGACGAGAAGGTGGTTTTCTCCTGGTTCGAATATC
>JAKFFL010000038.1:0-2352 GCA_036675225.1 Sphingomonas sp.
TCGACCGTCGCCATCGCGGCTCCCGCCGCCGCGCAGTGGGCCCCGCCGCAGCCGCAGGGCTATGCCTATGGCTACAATAATTACGGCCAGGTTCGCCGGCTGCAGGTCCGGATCGACCAGATCCAGCGGCAGATCAACCGGCTCGACAGCCGCGATATATTGAGCGAGCGCGAAGCAAGCCGGCTTCGCAATGAATCGCGCAATCTCGAGCAACGGCTGCGTTATGCCGGGCGCAACGGTCTGAACGGCCGCGAGCGTTACGACATCGAGCGCGGCATCGCCCGCCTCGAGCGGCACGTCTATCGCGAGGCCCGCGACGGCAACCGCTGGCGCGGCGACCGCGACGGCCGCGACGGCTATGCATATGACCGCGACCGTGATGGCCTCAACGACCGCTACGAGCGCGATCGCGGCACCAATTATGACGAGGATCGCGATCCCGACTAAGCGGTTGGGCCTCGCGCCCCGGTAGGCATAAGGGAAGGGGCGGGCTTATGGTCCGCCCCTTTCGTTTGCCTTGCCGCCGCGATATAGGCCGAGTGGGCGGTCCGAGAGGCCGTCTTTTCACATCGAACCCAAAAGAGGAAATCCATGGCCATCACGCCGCTCATGCCCGTTTATCCGCGTTGCGAGGTGAGGCCGGTGAAGGGCGATGGCGTTTATCTGTACGGCGAGAATGGCGAGAAATATCTCGATTTCGCGGCGGGCATCGCGGTGAACCTGCTCGGCCACGGGCACCCGCACCTGACCAGGGCGCTGCAGGAACAGGCGGCGACGCTGATCCATGTGTCGAACCTCTACGGAAGCCCGCAGGGCGAGGCGTTCGCGCAGCGGCTGGTCGACCTGACCTTCGCCGATACGGTGTTCTTCACCAATTCAGGCGCCGAGGCGGTCGAGTGCGCGATCAAGACCGCGCGCCGTTATCATCACGCCAAGGGCAATCCGCACAAGCACACGCTGATCACTTTTTCGAACGCCTTCCACGGCCGGACGATGGCGACGATCAGCGCGACCGACCAGGCCAAGCTGCGCGATGGCTTCGCGCCGCTGCTGGAAGGGTTCAAGGTCGTCGAGTTCGGCAATCTCGAGGCCGCGCTGGCGGCGATGGACGAAAATACGGCGGGTTTCCTGGTCGAGCCGATCCAGGGCGAGGGCGGCATCCGCCCGGCGTCGAAGGAGTTTCTGCAGGGCCTGCGCAAGGCCTGCGACGACAACGACCTCATGCTGGTGTTCGACGAAGTGCAGTGCGGCGTTGCCCGCACCGGCACGCTCTACGCCTATGAGCAATACGGCATCACGCCCGACATCATGGCGTCGGCCAAGGGCATCGGCGGCGGCTTCCCGCTCGGCGCCTGCCTCGCGACCGAGAAGGCGGCGGGCGGGATGGTCTTCGGCACACATGGATCGACCTATGGCGGCAATCCGTTCGCCATGGCGGCCGGGCAGGCGGTGTTCGACATCGTCGCCAACGAGGAGTTCCTCGCGCATGTCCGGACGATGGGCGAGCGGCTGCGCTCGGCGCTGGAGCAGATGATCCCCAACCATGATCATCTGTTCGAGAGCGTGCGCGGCGTGGGCCTGATGCTGGGCGTGAAAATGAAGACCGACAGCCGCGCCTTCGTCGGCTACCTCCGCACCAAGGGCATCCTGACCGTCTCGGCCGGCGACAATGTCGTGCGGGTGCTCCCGCCGCTGACGATCGAGGAAGCGCATATCGCCGAGTTCGTCGAAGGACTGTCGGCGGCCGCGGCCGATTACGACGTGCCGGAAGCCGCGTGACGCGGCACTTCCTCAATCTCTCGGATGTGGGCGGTGAAGGCATCGCCCACATTTTGAACGAGGCGATGGAGAGGAAGGAGAAGAGGGCAGGCTGGCCCAAGGCCAAGGTCGACGAGGACCGGCCGCTCGACGGCGCGGTGCTGGCGATGGTCTTCGAGAAGAGCTCGACCCGTACCCGCGTAAGCTTCGACCTCGCCATGCGCCAACTCGGCGGATCGGCGATCATGCTGGATGCGAGCACGTCGCAGCTGGGCCGGGGCGAGACGATCGCCGACACGGCGCGGGTCCTGTCGCGCTTCGCCGACGCGATCATGATCCGCACCGACCATCACCGGAAAGCCGAGGAGTTGGCGCAACACTCGACCGTGCCGGTGATCAACGGCCTGACCGACCTGTCGCACCCGTGCCAGCTGCTGGCCGACATGCAGACGGTGATCGAGCATCGCGCCAGGCTGGCGGGGTCGCGCTGGGCCTGGCTCGGCGACGGCAATAATGTCTGCAATTCGCTGATCGAAGCGGCGGCGCTGATGCATTTCGGACTGGCGGTGGCGACACCCAACCGCTTCGAGCCGG
>JAKFFL010000064.1:0-2346 GCA_036675225.1 Sphingomonas sp.
ACCAAGGCGACGTTTGGAACCGGCGCCTTCATCCTGACCCACGCCGGCACCACTCCGCCAACCTCGTCCAACCGCTTGCTGGCGACCGTCGCCTGGCAAATCGGCGGAACCCGGCATTATGCCCTCGAAGGGTCGTTGTTCGTCGCCGGGCGCATGATCCAGTGGCTGCGCGACGAGCTCGGCCTGATCGCCGCCGCGCCCGACAGCGAGGCGCTGGCGCGATCGGTGGCGGACAGCGGCGGCGTCCAGATGGTCCCGGCCTTCGCCGGGCTCGGCGCGCCGCATTGGGACCCCGCCGCGCGCGCCGCCATCCTCGGCTTGAGCCTGGGCAGCGGCCCGGCCCAGATCGTCCGCGCGGCGCTGGAGGCGGTCGCCAACCAGACGGCCGAGCTGCAGCGTGCCTATGCCGCCGACGGCGTCACCTGGTCGTCGCTGAGGATCGACGGCGGCATGGCGGCAAACGGCTTCCTCGCCCAGGACCTCGCTGATCTGCTCGGGCTTCAGGTCGAGCGCCCGGCCAATATCGAGACCAGCGCGCTCGGCGCGGCCATGCTCGCCGGGGTCGGCGCCGGTCTGTTCGATTCGCTCGACGAGGCCGCCGCCGCAGCCCGCGGACCGGTCGCGCGGTTCAATCCGGGCTCCGATGCGGATATCCGAACGCGTCGCATGGAGCGTTGGGACCAGGCCGTCGCGGCCGTGCGCTCGGCCAGCTAGGCGGCGCCCTCCAGCTTGAGCGTGCCGTCCTCGATCCGGCCGAAGCGCAAGGTGATGAGGTCGAGCCAGTAATTCTGGTAGAGCCGCCACGGCGGCCGCGAGCCTTGCCTGGGCAGCGCCGGCAGCGCCCTCCGCACATAACCCGAGGTGAAGTCGAGGAACGGAATTTCCTCGACCACCGGATCGCGCCGCGCCGTGGCGACCTTGGCGCCAGTCCGATCCATGCGCTTGAGCAGACGCACCAGATAGCCGCAGCAAAGGTCCGCCTTCAGCGTCCAGCTGGCGTTGGTGTAGCCGAAGATGAACATCAAATTGGGCACGTCGCTCAGCATCATGCCCTTGTAGACCATGGCGGCGGACGGGTCGGTCGGTTTGCCGGCGATCGATAGGGCGATCTTGCCCAAAACCACCACCTTCAGGCCGGTCGCGGCGACGACCAGGTCCGCCTCGACTTCCTCGCCAGTGGTGAGCGTCAGGCCGCCTTCGGTAAAGCGCGCGATCGGCCCGGTCGCGATCGTCACCTGGCCGTTCCGGATCGCATCGAACAGGTCGCCGTCCGGCACAAGGCATAGCCTCTGGTCCCAAGGCTTGTAGGCCGGCGTGAAGTCGGCGGGATCGAAACGTTGGCCGATATCCTGCTTGGCCAGCGCGATCAGCTTCGCCGCGACACGCCGAGGCCGGTGCCGCGCCAGTTGGTAGAAGAAAGCGGTCAAGGCGATGTTCTTCCACCGGGTGAGGGCATAAGCGGCGCCTTGCGGCAGCCAGCGCTTCAGCCATTCGGCGATGAAATCCACCGACGGACGCGCGACGATATAGCTCGGGGATCGCTGGACCATGGTGACATGCGCCGCTTCGCGCGCCAGTTCGGGCACCAGCGTCACCGCGGTCGCGCCGCTGCCGATCACCGCCACTCGCTTCCCCGCATACTCCAGCCCGTCTGGCCAGAATTGCGGGTGGACGATCGGGCCCTTGAAAGTCTCCTCGCCTGTCCAGCACGGCCGGTGGGCTTCGCTATAATCGTAATAGCCCGCAGCCATGACCAGGAAGCGGCAGGTAAAGGCCGCGCGCCCGGCCTCGGTTCGCACCTCCAGCCGCCAGACTGCCTCGGCGGGCGACCAGTCGGCCGACACGACGCGATGGCCGAAGCGGACATGCTGGTCGATCCCATGTTCCCGCGCCGCTTCGCGGATGTAGGCGCGGATCGCCGGACCATCGGCGATCGCCTTGCGACTGGCCCACGGTTTGAACGCATAGCCCAAAGTGTACATGTCGGAATCGCTGCGGATCCCGGGATAGCGGAACAGGTCCCAGGTGCCGCCGATTGCGTCGCGCGCCTCCAGAATGGCAAAGCTTTTGTCCGCGCAGCCGCGCCGCAAATGCGCCGCCGCGCCGATGCCCGACAAACCGGCGCCGACGATGAGGATGTCGAAATATTCAGGGGCCGTGGCGGTCATCTTGGGAGGCTAGCAGATCGTATTGCTCGATCATCCCCCGGATGATCTGCGCGACGCGATGGTGCCCAGGGACGGAATTGAACCGCCGACACCGTGATTTTCAGTCACGTGCTCTACCAACTGAGCTACCTGGGCATGCCATAAGCGGCCGGTCGGCCGTTCGCAGCGGAGCGTCCCC
>JAKFFL010000024.1:0-2328 GCA_036675225.1 Sphingomonas sp.
CGATCCTCGAAATGACTGCTTTCCGGTTCGCCGCCGAGCCGCACCATGTCAATCTCCCTCGCCGCGTCCAATGCTTGGCCTAGCGTAACGGTTGCAATTGCCCAAGGCGGCGGCAAAGGCGGCGGTCAAAGGAGAACATTTATGAGCCTTGCCGGCAAAGTCGCCCTCGTCACCGGTTCGACCTCGGGCATCGGCCTCGCCATCGCCCGGGCGCTGGCCGGCGCCGGCGCCAGGGTGATGCTCAACGGCTTTGGCGACGCGGGCGAGATCGATAGAATGAAGGCGGAGCTTGGCGCGGACCATGACGGCGCCGACCTCAGTGATCCGGCCGCGATCGCGCGCATGATGACGCATTGCGCCGATGCGCTCGGTCCGCCCGACATCCTCGTCAACAATGCCGGCATCCAGCATGTCGCCCCGGTCGACCAGTTCCCGCCGGCCAAATGGGATGCGATCCTGGCGATCAATTTGTCGGCGGTGTTCCATACGACGCGGCTCGCGCTGCCCGGAATGCGGACGAAAGGCTGGGGCCGGATCATCAACACCGCATCGGCGCACAGCCTGGTCGCCTCGCCCAACAAGAGCGCCTATGTCGCCGCCAAGCATGGCGTCGCCGGCTTCACCAAGAGCGTGGCGCTGGAGGCGGCGCGCGATGGCATCACCGTCAATTGCATCTCGCCCGGCTATGTCTGGACCCAGCTGGTCGAGGACCAGATTCCCGACACGATGAAGGCGCGCGGCCTGACCCGCGAGCAGGTAATGACCGACGTGCTGCTCGCCGCCCAGCCGACCAAGCGCTTCGTCACGCCGGAGGAAGTCGCCGGCCTGGCGCTGTATTTGTGCTCGGACGGTGCCGCCTCGATCACCGGCGCCAACTTGTCGATGGACGGGGGCTGGACGGCGCAATAGGTTCGTCCTCGTGATCCGCGTCCTCGCCACCCTGCTCTGCCTAGCCCTTGCCGCCTGCGCCCCCAAGGCCGTGGTCAGCACCCACGCGACCGACTGGCGGGCCGTCGCCACCGGTGCCGACCGCGAGCGGCTGCGCGATTGGCGCGAGGCTTTCACCGAGGCGCTCACCCAGGCACGCGCCGCCGGCCATGGCGGAGCAATCGCCGCCGAGGGTATGCTGCTTGAGCCCGACGCGGCACTTGGCGGCGGGCCGATCCCCAACGGCGCCTACCGCTGCAGGGTCATCAAGCTCGGCGCCAAGACGCCCGGCATGCTCGATTATATTGCCTATCCGGCGTTCGCCTGCCGGGTAAAGCAGGAGCGCAACCTGCAGGGCTTCGCCAAGCTAACCGGGTCACAGCGCCCGGTCGGCCTGATCTTCCCCGGCGACGCGCTGCGCCAGGTGTTCCTCGGCACGCTGGTGCTCGGCGACGAGGCGCGGGCGATGCAATATGGCGGCGACCCGGACCGCGATGTCGCCGCCTTCGTCGAGCGCATCGGCCCGGCGCGCTGGCGCATGGTCATGCCCCGCCCCGCTTTCGAATCGACCCTGGACGTGATTGAACTCGTCCCCGCCACTTAAGGACCAAGCCGATGCCCCGTTCCATGTTGCTTATCGCCGCCGCCTTGCTGGCTTCACCGTCGCCCGCCGCGACTTTGTCCGAGGCCATCAGCGGCGACATGCCGCAATTGATGACGCTCTACCGCGACCTCCACGCCAACCCCGAATTGTCGATGCAGGAAGTGCGATCACCGGCCAAGCTCGCGGCGGAAGCGCGCAAGCTCGGTTTCACGGTCACCGAGAAGGTCGGCAAGACCGGCGTCGTCGCGGTGATGAAGAACGGCGCCGGGCCGACCCTGATGATCCGCGCCGACATGGACGGCCTGCCGGTGGTCGAGCAGACCGGCCTGCCCTTCGCCTCCAAGGTGCGCGCCACCGCCCGCTCCGGCGTCGAAACCGGGGTCATGCACGCCTGCGGCCATGACACGCACATGACCAGCTGGATTGGCACCGCCCGGCGGCTGGCCGCGATGAAGGACCAGTGGTCGGGGACTCTCGTAATGATCCTCCAGCCCGGCGAGGAAACCGGTGAGGGCGCCAGGGCCATGCTCGAGGACGGCCTCTACACGCGCTTTCCCAAGCCCGACCACGTCCTTGCCTTCCATGACGCCGCCGCGATTCCCGCCGGCGTCATCGGCGTCACGCCCGGCTACGCTCTGGCCAATGTCGACAGCGTCGACATTACGGTCCGCGGGGTCGGCGGCCACGGCGCTTACCCGCAAACCACCCGCGACCCGATCGTGCTCGCCAGCCGCATCGTCACCACGCTGCAAACCCTGGTCAGCCGCGAGAATGATCCGGCCAACCCGGCGGTGGTC
>JAKFFL010000184.1:0-2320 GCA_036675225.1 Sphingomonas sp.
AATTCCATGATGTTGACGCCGCGCTGGCCAAGCGCCGGGCCGATCGGCGGCGACGGATTGGCGATGCCCGCGGGCACCTGCAGCTTGATATAGCCGGTGATTTTCTTTGCCATGTCACTCTCTCATTTGTCCGACTGGACCCCGGCCTTCGCCGGGGTTCGACGGAACGTCGAAGTTTAGCGGTCCAAGCGGCTGCCCAGGGGCAGCCTCCCGCGGCTTTTCCAATGCTGTGCGTTGGAAGGCGGCGCCCTTAGCCCAAGCGGCACGCGAAGGGAAGAGCCGGGCTTATTTCCGCGCCGCCGCCACCGGCCCGGCCTCGGCCCGCTTCGCCGCTTCCTCCATGTCCTGGTGGAACGGCCGGTGGACGAAGGGCAGCAGCAGGCCCAGCGCCGCCCCCCAGGCGATCAGCGACAGGAGCACGCCCAGCGCCGCCGTGCCGGCCGGCGCCTGGCCGCCGCTGGCCAGCGGCAGGACCATCACCGCCCCGGCCGCCCACAGCACGAAGCCGAAGGCCATGCCGAACAGCCAGCCGCCCCGCGCGTCATTGGCCGCCCGCCCGAACAATCGCGCATAGATGGCCCCGGCGATGGCCATGATCACTTCGCCGGCGGCGATGGTCTCGAGCAGCGACAGTTCGAGGATCCTTGCCTCGACCTCGAGCGCGCCGAAGCCATGCAGAATGGTGATCGCCGGGATGGTGGCCAGCAGGCCCGACAGCGCCCCGGCCGGCAGCGGGCGCTGGGTCGGGCCGGGGCTGTAGCCGTGGGCGCCAAGGAAGCCGGGCATCAGGCCAAAATCCCAGCCAGGGCCGGGCATTCACGAAAGCCGGGCTGGCCCTGATGCATGGCGATCAGATGCTTGTAGGCGAGGCCGACGGTGCGCGGGTCGCGGTTCAAGTCGAACAGGCCGACCGGATCGACGGTGCCGAGCGGCTCGGCGAGGCCGATGTCCCAGTCGATCTGGTCGGTCAGGCTGTACCAGGTGAAGCCGACGATCGGCACGTCGGCGCGCCGGAGCAACTGGACGTTGTGCCACTGCCGCCACAGCCAGCGCGGGGCGTCCGAGGCGTCGAGCCGGTTCGTCTCGGTATGCATCAGCGGCCGCCGGTAGCGCCGCCAATATTGGTCGGCGATGACGTACCAGCCGAACAGTTCGCCAAGCGCCCGCGCCTGCCCGTCGCGGTCGATCAGCCGCTCGTTCCATTCATAATAATCGAGGCCGATGATCGAGCGGCCGGGCACCTCGCGCGCCAGGAAGCGGCGATAGTCGGCCTCGCGGCCGTGCTCGCGCAAAAAAGCGAGCATCGGTTCGCCGACCTCGTGGGCGTAGATCAGGTCGAGCGGCAGGAATCGGCGCGCATTCTCGAACTCGGCGGCGCGCTGGATGCTCTCGTCCGGGCAGCAGGCCTGGTTGAACTCGCTGCTCTCGCTGTTGACGAAGACGGCGTCGGGCCGCTGGCCAAGAATGGCGTCGGTCATGCGCACGCTGGCCGCGGCGAGGTTGAAGCAGGCGGTGACGAAGCTGGCTTCGTCGCGGCGCTGCTCGTTCCACGTGCCCTCCAGCGCGCTCAGGCGGGCGCAGACGTACATCTCGTTGACCGGCGTATAGAAGCGGACCCACGGATAGCGCGCGGCGAAGGCGCCGGCATAGTCGCCCAGCGCCTCGGCGATGCCGGGGTTCTGGAAGGTGCCGAGCCAGGCCGGCAGGCCGAAATGGCAAAGATCGACGATCGGCTCCGGGCCGCCGGCCTCAAGCTCGGCCATGGCTTCATCGACCCAGCCCCAGTCGAACCTGCCGGGCCCGGTAAAGACCAGATGGATCGGCGGGCCGTAACGGACATGGGTGACGCCGACCTCGCGCGCCAGCTCGAAATCCTCCTGCCAGCGCCGGTAATGGCCGGTCGAGTCAAGCTCGTCGCGGCGCCATGTCCCGCCATGGATGGTCGGGCAGCTACCTTCGATGCCGGTGGCGAAGATGAATCCCGAGCCGGCGGCGCGTTGGCCTTGCCGAGCCCGGCGCGCCCGCGCCCGCTTCGGCCGCGGCGGCGCGCGGTCGGCGCGGTAGCCGACGGGCCGGACGTAGAGGGCGCCGACGACCAGCCCGAAGATGGCGTGGCCGAGCACCACCCCGCCTAAATCGCCGGCCGAGAGCAATGGCGCGATCATCTCCCAGTCGAGCCGCACCTGGCTGTCGGCGCGGTGCATCAGGCGCAGCTGCGGCTCCATCACCAGCCAGGCGAGCAAGGTCGGCAGCGCGCTGAAGGCAAGCCCCTGCAGCGCCGGCCGCCACGGCAGCCGGGCCCAGAAGAAATAGGCATAGA
>JAKFFL010000140.1:0-2314 GCA_036675225.1 Sphingomonas sp.
TTCCGGAGCGCAGTTGACCGTCAACGCCGACGGCACCTTCTCCTACCAGCCCAACGCCGCTTTGGTCCCGCCAACCACGGACAGCTTCACCTACACGCTGGCCGGCGGCGACACCGCGACCGTGACCCTCGACGTCAATACCGGCGCCATCATCGGTACCGGGGACGACAACCGGCTGATCGGCGGCAATGGCGACGACAATATCTACGGCCTTGACGGCAACGATTACATCACCGGCGGCAACGGCAATGACCTGATCAACGGCGGCGACGGCGGCTTCGACCGCGCCGGCTGGTACCACACCAACGCCGCGCTCGGCGGCGCCACCGTCGACCTCAGGATCACCGGTGCCCAGGACACCGGCAGCCAGGGGTGGGACACGATCAGCGGCATCGAGAACCTGTCCGGCACCCCCTTCGCCGACAGTCTCACCGGCGATGCCGGCAACAACTGGCTGTGGGGCTCCAGCCCTTATTTGTTCGGCGATCTCATCTCGACCAGCAACGACGATACGCTTGACGGCCAGGACGGCGATGATTTGCTCTCTGTCGGCTCCGGCGACCATGTCCTGATCGGCGGCAGCGGCACCGACGCCGTCCAATATGGCGAAAATGGCGGGACCGACGTCGCTCTCACCATCGACCTGTTCCAGCAGGGCGGCCCGCAGGACACGGGCGCCGGCAGCTGGACCCTGACCGGGATCGAGAACCTGTCCGGCGGCGACGGGGATGATGTCTTCCAGGGCGATGGCTTTGCCAACGTCCTCGCCGGCGCGGCCGGCAGCGACATCATCAACGGCGGTGGCGGCAACGACCGAATCTATGGCGACGGCTCGATCGGCATTCAGTTCGGCGCGACCAACAGCACCGGCCCGATCGCCGAGTTCCCCGAGGATTCGCGCAGTGTCAATGGCGTCGCCGATGGCAATGACATCCTGAGTGGCGGCGGCGGCGACGACACCCTCTATGGCGGCGGCGGCAACGACACCTTGCGCGGCAATGCCAACAACGACGCTCTCTATGGCGGCGATGGCGATGACCTCCACATCGGCGGGTTCGGCGACGACATTATCGCTGGCGGCGACGGCTTTGACCGGGCCGGCAATTATCATGTCGACGAGAACCTCGGCGGGGTGACCATCGACCTCAACATCGTCGGCGCGCAAAATACCGGCAGCCAGGGCTGGGACACGCTGACCAGCATCGAATATCTCTCGGGCACGCCGTTCGCCGACACGCTGATCGGCGACGGCAACGACAATATCCTGTGGGGGTCGGTCGCCATGATCGACCCCGGCACCAACTGGGTCTCGACGACGAACAACGACACGCTCGACGGCGGCGGCGGCAATGACTTGCTGTACGCCGGCATCGGCAACCACAGCCTGACCGGGGGCGAGGGCATCGATACCGTCGGTTTCACCGAGAATTGGGGCGACGATCCGGCGATCCGCATCAGCCTCGCTTTGCAAGGCGCGGCGCAGGACACGGGGCAAGGCCTGTGGACCCTGTCCGGCATCGAGAATTTGAGCGGCGGCGACGACGATGACGAGCTGACCGGCGACGGCAACGCCAACATCCTCGCCGGTTCGGCCGGCAACGACACGCTCGCCGGCGGCGACGGCAACGACTCGCTCTACGGCGATGGCGCGATCGACTCCGGCGCACTGTCGGTGGGGGCGCCCACCCTGTTCCCCGACGTCGGCGCCAACGGCAACGACACGCTCGAAGGCGGGCTTGGCGATGACGAGATTTACGGCGGCGGCGGCATCGACACGGCGAGCTACGAGCATGCCGCGGGCGCGGTCCAGGTCGTCCTCTACCGGAACGGTGGCGGCAACGGCGACTCCACCGGGGCAGACGGCGAGGATCTACTTTCGGGTATCGAGAATTTGACCGGCTCGGCGTTCAACGACCAGCTGGGCGGCAACAACCTCGACAATGTCATCACTGGCGGCGACGGCCATGACGGTTTGCGCGGCAATGGCGGCGATGACACGCTTTACGGCGGCAACGGTGACGACTTTCTCAACGGCAGCGCCGGCAACGACATCGTCGATGGCGGCGCCGGGTACGACCGCGCCGCCTTCTACGAGGATGCCGGACCGAGTGGCGTGACGGTCGACCTCAATCTGCAGGGCATTGCCCAGGACACCGGCCAGGGCATGGACACGCTGATCGACATCGAGAACGTGTCGGGCTCGGTCTATGGCGATACGCTGACTGGCGATGACAATGACAACTGGCTGTGGGGATCGGCGTCGACCCTGCTCGACGGCACCATCGTCACCACCAACAACGACACACTGAGCGGC
>JAKFFL010000091.1:0-13983 GCA_036675225.1 Sphingomonas sp.
AGCGCTCTGCGAAGCAGACGCGAGCTTATGTCGAAGAGAGCGCGAAAGCCGGCCGACCGGCGGGCGTTAGCCCGACCGGATCGACGTCACGGGATTGACTCCCGTGACGGCTCCTTTCGGGTAAAGGACAGCCCACCGGCGCCCGCCCGGGAGTTGCAACTTCTTACCCGGCGACCGAAGGCGGACCGTCCTGTCCATTTGAAGAAGGGTGTTGATATGGCTTTGCCGCACGCCGCAGCGGGTGAAATCATCCGGATCGAACCGATGGGCTCGACCGTCATTGAAGGAACAAAAACCCACGCGCTGGTCAAGGCCGACCGCTTCGAAGCGGCGCGCCTGGTGCTCCCTCGTGGCTCGGCCATCGCGCCGCACAAAGTGGCGGGCCCAATCACGCTTTACTGCATCGAGGGCGCCATCACGCTAGAGGCCAACCGGACGGTGGAGATGCGGGCGGGCGACTGGCTGTATCTTGAAGGCGGCGAGACGCACGCCTTGCAGGCGATCGAGGATTCCTCGCTGCTGCTGACGATCATCTTCCCCTAGTCGGCGCTTTCAGGATCATCCATCCAGTCCGAGCCGGCGCCGCCAGACGGCGTCGAGCAAGTCCTGCTCCTCCTCGTGCCGCTGCATGTAAGCGGCGAAGAACGGGCAGATCGGGATGACCTTGAGGCCGCGCTCGCGCGCCGCGCGCAGGCCGGCGCGGATCAGCGCCGAGCCGACGCCCTTGCCCTCATGCTCGGGCGGCACTTCGGTATGGGTGAACATGATGATGCCCTCGGGCAAGGTATAATCGGCAATGGCCGTCGCGTCGCCGAGATCGACCTCGAAGCGGTGCCGCTCGGGATTGTCGCGCACCGGCCACTCGGGCCGGGAGGAATTATCTGCGTTCATACGCCAAGCCTACACGATTGCCGCCGCTTCGCCCACGAAGCCGCATTGCCCAGCCGCTGACTCGCCCCGGCCCGCCTGCTATCCACATCCCCATGCAAGTCATCGGCAGCTTCGTCAGCCCCTATGTCCGCAAGGTCCTCGCCTGCCTGGAGTTAAAGGGCCTCGACTATGAGGTCGACCCGATCACGCCCTTTTTCGGCAATGACGAATTCACGCGGCTGAGCCCGCTAAGACGTATCCCGGTGCTGATCGACGGCGACACCGTGCTGTCCGATTCCACCGTCATCTGCGCCTATCTCGACGAGGCCTATGCCGGTTATGCCTTGCTGCCCGAGCGCCCGCGCGCCCGCGCCCGCGCCCGCTGGCTGGAAGAGTTCGCCGACACGCGGCTCGGCGACCTGTTCATCTGGGGCCTGTTCTACCAGAAGATCGTCCGCCCCCGCGTCTGGGGCGAGGAAGGCGACAGCAAGCGGATCGAGCAGACGCTACGCGACGGCGTGCCGCCCGCCCTCGATTATCTGGAAGGCGAGCTGCCGCAAGCCGGCTTCCTGTTCGGTCCGCTCGGCCTCGCCGACATCGCCATCGCCAGCTTCTTCGTCAACGCGCGCTACGCCGGCTTCGAAGTCGACGCCGCCCGCTGGCCGAAAGTCGCGCGGTTCGTCGGCGATGTCCTGGCCGAGCCGGTGCTCACGAAGCTGTTGGGGTTCGAAGCCATCCAGATGAGCGCGACCATCCACGGCCGCCGCCAGGCGCTGCTGGAAGCGGGCGCGACACTGACCGCCACGAGTTGGGGCGTTCGCGAGCCACGCCGCGGAATGATGCCCCTGTAGCCGCTAGTGCTGGTGGCCGGCGATCCAATGCTCGAGCCGCGTCTTCAAGGATGGGCGCGAGGGGATGAAGCCGGGCTGGGCGTGCCCGCCGCCGTCATCGACGGCGTCATAGAGCGTGAGATTGTCGGGCAGCCGGGGGCGCAGGGTCTCGCGCCCGCGCATCAGATCTTCGGCCATGCCGAGGCTGCGGTGAACATCCTCGGCGGTGAACGGCTTCATCAGGCAGCCGAGCGCCAGGTCGGGCATCGGGAAGCCCGGGTCGCGGCCGGTGACGAACAGGCAAGGCACGTCATAGTCGCTGAGGCGCACCGCCACCGAGAAACCAGTCGAGCCGCGCGCCAGCTGCAGGTCGACCAGCGCCAGATGCGGGCTCCACGCCTCGGCGGCGGCGATGGCGCCGTCGAGGTCGTCGGCGGTCGCCACCACCTGGTAGCGCGGATTATCCTCGACTAAATATTTGAGCGTCGTCGCCAGTTGCGCGTCGTCTTCGACGATCAGGATTTTCAGCACTTCCGCCTCCCCACGGCCCCGCGGAAAAAATCGAGCCTCCTGAAGGAGATGCTTGCGCAAATGCGAGTCGCTGCGAATCCCCATGTTACCGGGTTAACGACGAGCCGATTCCGACCTGCGACGAACGCCCAAAAAGAAGGCCCGGCCACGCGTAAGCGGCCGGGCCATGACAACCATTATGCGTGGCATGGTTATGCGCGGTAGAAAATGTGCGTGCCGATTTTTTCGACCCGGTTCAGCCGGCGGCCCCACGACGGCGAGACATAATCGGCATGATACCACAGGCAGTCGGTCGGCAGGCTCGGCACGGCATTGGCGGTCGCCAGCCGGGTCACGCCCAGCGCCTTGCGCCACGCCGCCGAACCTTCGTCGACACCAGGCATGACGCCGGTGCGCGGATTGACGAACGAGAATTGCCACGGCTGCTTGACGGTGCCGCACCAGGTCGTCGGATATTTGCCCGAAGCGGCGCGGTTCATGATCACCCGGGCGACGGCCAGCTGGCCCTCGAGGCTTTCACCGCGCGCTTCGTGATAGACCGCGACCGCGATGCAATTGGCTTCCTGGTCGAGCGGCGCGCCGGCACTGAAGCGGTTGACCAAAGCGTCGAGGCCCCAGCCGCCGCGCGACAGCCAGGCGGCTTCCCGCGCAATGGCCGGCGCCGAATTGGCGGCCGGAGCAGGCGTCGGCTGGACCGTCGCCGGCGCGGGCGGCTGTTGCGTCATCGCCGACACCGTCACCGACAGACTCTTCGGCGGCGCGATGGCCGGCACGCCGAGCACCGCCGGCGTGACCTGGGCCATGGCCGCTTGCTGGCCGAAAGCTTCGGTCGATCCCCCGATCATGGTCAGAAAAAAGGCACCCGCCACGGCCGCGCCGCGGCTTCCCAAAAACTTGTTCATCTGTTCCCGTATGTCCGGCGGTCATCCGCTCGCCGCGCGTCAAGTCGCGTCGCGATTGTTGCGGTTGCTGGAAGACCGTCTTGCCCTGGAGCCGCGGCCGATTGCCGCTGTGCTCGCTCGCTCTCTTGCTGCAGTGCAAATAGGGGAAGCCCGCCAGCCTGGTAACCCCGGCTGGGATGAGTTGAGCCATGCTTGCGTTAAGCGGCGCAACTAATTGAGTTTCTTGCATTTTAATGAACCGGCTTGGCTCGCTTTACCGCGCTCTCGGCTCCGTCTATCGGCCTCACATGGCTTACTGGATCCTGCGCTCCGAACCCGAAACCTATGGCTGGGCCGATCTGGTGCGCGACAAAAGCACCGAATGGGACGGCGTCCGCAACTATACGGCGCGCAATTTCCTGAAGGAGATGGCGGTCGGCGACGAGGCCCTGTTCTACCATTCGGGCAAGGAGAAAGCCGCGGTCGGGGTGATGGCCATCACCCGCGCCTGGCGGCCCGACGGCGACGCCAATGCCAAGGGTGGGGCGCAATGGGCCAGCGTCCGCGTCGAGCCGCGGGAGAGGCTGGCGAAACTGGTCACCCTGGCCGCGATCAAGGCCGAGCCGAAGCTGGCGAAGCTGGAAATGCTCCGCCAGTCGCGGCTTAGCGTGACGCCGGTGCGGGATAACGAGTGGCAGCTGCTGCTAGAGATGGGCAACGGAGGTTGATAACCAGGCCAAGTTGGCCGGTGCTCGGCCTGCCTGGCTTCACCACTAGGCCTTGATCATGTCCTTAGGGTACGAACAGCTGCTGGAAAGTCTTGGCCTCAGTCCCGTGCCGATGGTTGTCAGCAACCCGCGGCAGCCAGACAACCCCCTGGAGGTCGCCAATCCCGCGTTCTGCAAGCTCACCGGGTATGATGAGAACGATATTCTCGGCCAGAATTGCCGCTTCCTTGCCGGCGAAGGGACCGAACCGTGGATCACCGAACGGATCCGCCAGGCGATTCGTGCTCGACGGCCGGTGCTCGTGGACATCCTCAATTATCGGAGGGACGGGACGCCTTTCCGTAATGGCGTCCTAGTCACGCCCTTGTTCGACGAGGAAGGAGAGTTGGCGTGGTTCTTGGGGTCGCAGGTCGAGCTCGGGGCGGAATCCCCGCTACAACTGGATGATCGGCGAGCGCGAGCCGCGGCATTGGTCAAGACGCTGGCGCCTCGGCGCCGCCAGGTTCTCGAGTTGCTGGCGCGGGGACTGCTCAACAAGCAGATCGCCTGGCAGCTGAAGATCAGTGAAAAGACCGTAAAGATGCACCGCTCGCTGCTCCTTGAGCAACTTGACGTTGAAACCTCGGCCGAAGCCATCCGCATCGCAGTCGAAGCCGGCCTTTAGATATGGACCAAAGGCCGTATGGAGGCACCGGTCCACAGCCCTTAGCTTGCTCGTCGATGCCCATTTCAGGGCAATGAACGAGGAGCAGACCATGAATCGACATGTACGAATGCTCACGATCGCAGCCGCGGCCGGCCTGGCCATGAGCCCAATCGCGGCATCGGCCGGCGGTACCAAGGGCAATGTCGTCGCTGCCGCAATGAGCTCGAAGGATCACACCACCCTCGTAGCGGCGGTCAAGGCCGCCGGACTTGCCGACACCCTGGCAAGCGACGGCCCCTTCACGGTCTTCGCGCCGACGGATGCCGCATTCGCCAAGCTGCCGCCAGGCACCGTCGACACATTGCTGCAACCGGCGAACCGCGAGCAGCTTCGCGCAGTGCTGACTTATCACGTCGTGGCGGGGAAGGTGACTTCGGCCCAACTGGCCGAGACCATCAAACGCAACGGTGGCCAAGCGACATTGACGACCATACAGGGCGGCAAGCTCACGGCACGCCTGTCAGGAGGCACGATCGCCATCGCAGACAATGCGGGTGGAACGGCTCGGGTCACCGCGGCGGACCTCGTCCAGTCAAACGGTGTCATCCATGTAACGGACGCGGTTTCCCTCCCAATGTAACCGCGCTCGCGCCGGCCGCTCTCTCCGCCGGAATTGCGGCCGGCGAACCCTGAAACAAGAATGAGGAGCTGATGATGCCGGTCTTCAACAAGATCACTTTGCTATTGCTCGTCGTCGGAGGCCTAAACTGGGGCCTGGTCGGCTTGCTGGAATTCGACCTGGTAGCCGCCATATTCGGCGAAATGAGCATTCTTAGCCGGATCGTCTATTCTCTCGTGGGTGCTTCTGCTCTCGCGCAAATCCTGCCGTTGATCAGCAGCGGCGACGAGCGGCGGCGGACTGCTGGCGGATGAGTCGCCGGATGCCCGCGCAATTTAAATCACCGGCGAAGATCGCGGAAGAATTCCGGGACGTGGTGAATCTGTCAGCTTTCGAGCTAGCCCAATGGCTCGCCACCGCCCGTAGCAGGAGTGTCGGGTCAAGGCCCCCTGGCGAGCCGACAAGTGAAAGTGTCGGCCACGCCAGCGGCAGGAGGATCGTTACCCTGCTCCGCAAAGCTGACAAGGACCTGACAGCCGACGACTATGCGCACATGCGCCGGGTGGTCGGTTTCGTCCGTCGCCATCGGGCGCAGGAGCCGGCGAACCCGGTAACCTCACGATGGCGGTGGTCACTAATGAACTGGGGGCATGACCCGCTGAAAGGCGGACTGGACCTATGATAGGACGAGAGCCCGCCGGCTTCAGGCCGCCTCCATCTTCCTCGACGCCCGCTTCCTTTCATGCGGGTCGAGGAACCGCTTCCTGAGCCGCACCACCTTCGGCGTCACCTCGACCAGCTCGTCGTCCTGGATGTAGGCGATCGCCTGCTCCAGGCTCATGCGGCGCGGCGGGGTCAGGCGCAGGGCGTCTTCCTTGGGGCCGCTGGCGCGGAAGTTGGTCAGTTGCTTGGACTTGAGCGGGTTGACTTCGAGATCCTGGGGCTTGGCGTTCTCGCCGATGATCATGCCTTCGTAGAGGTCGTCGCCGGGCGAGATGAAAAGGACGCCACGATCCTCCAGCGCGTTCAGGGCATAGGCGACCGCCTTGCCTTTCTCCATCGAGATGAGGACGCCGTTCTGGCGGCCCTGGATATTGCCCTTGTACGGCCCGTAGCGCTCGAACAGCCGGTTCATGATGCCGGTGCCCCGGGTGTCGGACAGGAACTCGCCGTGATAGCCGATCAGGCCGCGGCTGGGCGCGCTGAACGTGAGCCGGGTCTTGCCGCCGCCCGACGGGCGCATGTCGGTCATCTCGCCCTTGCGCAGCGCCATCTTGTCGATGACGGTGCCCGAAAAATCGTCGTCGACGTCGATGACGACGGTCTCGTACGGCTCCTCGCGGCCATTGGGGCCGTCGCGGTAGAGGACGCGCGGGCGGCTGATCGACAGCTCGAAGCCCTCGCGGCGCAGGGTCTCGATGAGCACGCCCAATTGCAGCTCGCCGCGGCCGGCGACCTCGAAGCTGTCCTTGTCGGCGCTTTCGGTCAGGCGGATGGCGACATTGCCCTCGGCCTCGCGGACCAGCCGGTCGCGGATGACGCGGCTCTGCACCTTGTCGCCGTCGCGGCCGGCATAAGGGCTGTCGTTGACGGCAAAGCTCATCGCCAGCGTCGGCGGGTCGATCTCGCGCGCCGGCAGCGGCGCGCTGACCGCCGGCTCGGCGATGGTGTTGGAGACGGTGGCGTTGACCAGCCCGGCGATGGCGACGATGTCGCCGGCCTCGGCGCTTTCCACCGGCACCCGGTCGAGCCCGCGGAAGGCGAAGACCTTGGTGGCGCGGCCGTCCTCGACCAATTTGCCGTTGACGTCGATCGCCTTAATGGGCGCGTTGACGTTGAGGCGCCCGCTCTCAATGCGGCCGGTCAGGATCCGCCCGAGGAACGGGTCGCGGTCGAGCAAAGTGGCGAGCATCGCGAACGGGCCGTCGGGGTCGAGGCCGGGGGCGGGAATATGGCTGAGGATGGTCTCGAACAAGGGCGTCAGATCGCCCGAGCGGACGTCGTCGGTGCGGCCGGCAAAGCCGCTGCGGCCCGAGGCGTAAAGCGTCGGAAAATCGAGCTGCTCGTCATTGGCCTCGAGGTTGAGGAACAGTTCGAAAATCTCGTCGAGCACTTCGGCGGGACGCGCGTCGGGGCGGTCGATCTTGTTGACGACGACGATCGGCTTCAACCCCAAAGCCAGCGCCTTGCCGGTGACGAACTTGGTCTGCGGCATCGGCCCCTCGGCGGCGTCGACCAGCAAAATGACGCCGTCGACCATCGACAATATGCGCTCGACCTCGGCGCCAAAATCGGCGTGGCCGGGGGTGTCGACGATGTTGATATGGGTCGTCTCGCCATCATGCTCCCATTCAACGCTGGTGCATTTGGCGAGGATGGTGATCCCGCGCTCTTTCTCCAGATCGTTGGAGTCCATGGCCCTTTCCTCGACACGCTGGTTGTCGCGGAAAGTGCCCGACTGGCGAAAGAGCTGGTCGACGAGCGTGGTCTTGCCGTGGTCGACGTGGGCGATGATCGCCACGTTCCTGATGGTCATTGGAGATGTTCCGAAAAATTGAGTGCGGCCCGTAGCGGAATTGCTGCGCTGCGGCAACGGGTCTCTTCGGCGCATCCCATTGCGCGCCCAAGCGTTTTCGCGGCGAAGGAGAAGAACCATGCCCAAGGGCGCCTATACCGCCAAGCAGGAGCGCAAGGCCGACCATATCGCGACAAGCTATCGGCAGGACGGAGTCTCGAAGAAGGAAGCCGAGGAGCGCGCCTGGCGAACCGTCAACGCCCAGGACAAGGGCGGCAAGAACGACGGCTCGGGCCGCAGCCGCGGCCGCTCGGCGGCCGCCAGGAAAGGCTGGGAAACGCGGCGCCGGCGCGACCATGCTTAACAAAGATTTACTAAATAACCATAATGGCATAGATTGCATCGGCAACAGCAGCAGGGGGCAATCATGCGGCACCTTATGTTTTTGGCGGCAGCCAGCGCGCTGGCTTTGGCTTCGCCGGCGCTGGCGAGAGACGGCAGCGGCTATGTCGGCTTCGACGCCGGCCTGCTGATGCCGGATGACACCGATTTCGAATTCGACGGCGACGACCTGTTCGGAATCGAACATAAGAACGGCTTCGATATCGATCTGATCGCGGGCTATGATTTCGGCTTCGTCCGGGCCGAGGGCGAGCTTGCCTGGAAGCGCGCGTCGCACGACACCCTGTTCGGCGACGACGAGGAGTTCGACGGCGACGGTGATGCCGACGTCCGCTCCGCCATGGTCAACGTCCTCGGCGACATCGGCAGTGACCGGTGGAGCTTTTATGCCGGTGGTGGCGTCGGTTACGCGCTCGTGCGGCATAGCTTCGAGGGCTTTGACGACATCTTCGAGGACGATGACGAACTGAAACTGAAGGACGGCGGCTTCGCCTGGCAGGGCATCGCCGGCGTCCGGTTCGCGATGAACGAGATGATCGATGTCGGCGTTAAATATCGCTATTTCGACACTGGCGATTTCAATGACGGCGATGCGGAATGGGACTTCACGTCGCATTCGCTGATGTTCAGCTTCATCTACAACATGACCAGCGAACGCCGCGTTGCGCCGCCACCGCCGCCACCGCTGCCGCCGCCTCCGCCGCCGCCGCCGGCGACGCAGACCTGCCCGGACGGCTCGGTCATCCTGGCGACGGATATCTGCCCGCCGCCACCGCCACCGCCGCCACCGCTTCCCGAGCCGGAACGCGGCTGAGGCAAGGCGGCCCTAGCCGGGCAGCCGTTCCAGGATTTCGATGGCGCGCTCGATGGCGCGCAGCTCGCTTTGCGCCAGCCGGCCGAGACCCTTGGCGAAATGACCATGCGATGTCGGCTCGGCACGCAGCGTCTCGCGCCCGCGATCGCCGAGTCGCAACGCCAGTCGGCGGCGATTGTCGGGATCGTGCGTGCGATCGACCAAGCCGGCACGCACCAACGCTTCCACCGACCGGCTGACCGCCGGGGCGCCGCGGCCGAGCGCCTGCGCCACCGCGCCTAGTGTCGCCGGTTCGTGCGCGGCGATGGCGGCTAGCAACTGGCGCTGAGCCTGCTCGGCGCGGTCGGCGGGCGTGATGCCGCCCAGCCGCTCGGCCAAAGTGGCGAACCGGGCCGCAAGCGCGCCGGGTGAGACGTTCGCGAACATGCTTGCAGGCTAGCAACAATTTGTCGCCGTGCAAGATTGCCGGTAGCAATCTGGTCATGGCCGCCGCTCCGCGCCCCCGCATCCCCCGCACCGTCTGGGTGCTCGGCTTCGTCAGCTTGCTGATGGACCTGTCGAGCGAGATCTACCACGCGCTGTTGCCCGCGTTCGTGACCATCACGCTCGGCCTGCCGGTGATTGCACTCGGCGCCATCGACGGCGTGGCGGAGGCAACCGCCTCGTTCGGCAAACTGGTCTCGGGGCGCCTGTCGGACCGCAGCCGCCGGCGCAAGCCGTGGATCATGGCCGGCTACGGCCTCGCCGCTCTGTCGAAGCCCTTGTTCCCGATCGCCCAAGGCGCGTTCGAATTGATGGCCGCGCGCTTCGCCGACCGAGTCGGCAAGGGCATCCGCGGCGCCCCGCGCGACGCGATGATCGCCGACGAGACCCCGACCGAAATGCGTGGCCGCGCCTTCGGCCTGCGGCAGGCGCTCGACACGGTCGGGGCGCTGCTCGCGCCCTTGCTGGCCGTCGCGCTGATGGCCTGGCTCGCGGGTGATATCCGGCTGGTGTTCTGGATCGCCGCTATCCCCGCGGCTTTGTCATTCCTGCTGTCATGGCTGGTGCTGCGCGAAAGCACGCGGCCGAGCTTCCAGCCGAGCACGTCGCCGCTGTTCCGGGGCTTTCGCGACATCGATCAGGCGACCCGGCGGCTGATCCTGGTCGGCTTCCTGTTCACCCTCGCCCGCTTCTCCGAGGGCTTCCTCATCCTCAAGGGCATGGACGCCGGGATTTCGGGCGCGTTTTCGCCACTGGTGCTGGTCGTCTTCAACCTCGGCCTTCTGGTCCTCGCCTATCCGGCCGGGTCGCTTAGCGACCGCGCCAGCCCGCGGCTGATCCTGATCGCCGGCATGGCCGTGCTGGCCGTCGCCGACCTTATCCTCGCCTTCTGTGGCGGCATCGCCACTTTGATCATCGGCGTCCTGCTGTGGGGCGCGCACATGGCGCTGACCCAGGGCATTTTCGCGCGGATGATCGCCGACAGCGCCCCCGAGCATTTGCGCGCCAGCAGCTTCGGCGCTTTCTATTTCGCCAGCGGCATCGCCAGCCTGCTCGCCAATCTCGCCGCCGGCCTGCTGTGGGACCGCGGCGGCGCCGAAGCGACCTTCCTCGCCGGCGCGGGGGTCGCGGCGTTGTCGCTGGCAATGATCAGCCTGCTGCCGCAGGATCGAACCGCGCCTAGCGCGTGAACTTCTCGCCCTTGTCGGCCTTGTCGAGCAGCAGCTTCGAGAAGCTGAAATCCTCGCCCATACGCGCTTCCTGCCGTTTCAGTCCCTCGACGATGGCGGCGAGCCCCTCGTTGTCGGCCCAGAACATCGGTCCGCCGCGGTAGACCGGCCAGCCGTAGCCATAGACCCAGACGACGTCGATGTCGGAGGCGCGCTGGGCCATGCCTTCCTCGAGGATTTTCGCGCCCTCGTTGACCATGGTGTAAAGCGTGCGCTCGATGATTTCCTGATGCGAAATGTCGCGCCGTTCGACGCCCTGCTTGGTGGCGAAATCCTCGATGATCTGCTGCACGACCGGTGACGGCGACGGCCGGCGCTTGTCGTCATAGTCGTAGAAGCCGGCGCCCTTCTTCTGGCCCCAGCGGTCGATCGCGCAGAGCGCGTCGCGGATGTTCTCGATGCGATTGGGATCGCGATGCCAGCCGATGTCGACGCCGGCGAGGTCGGCCATCTGGAATGGGCCCATCGGCATGCCGAACTCGACGTGAACCTTGTCGATTTGACTCGGCGATGCTCCTTCGAGGAGCAGCTTGGTCGCCTCGATTTGACGCGGCATCAGCATGCGGTTGCCGATGAAGCCGTGGCAGACGCCGGCGACGACCGCGACCTTCCGGATCTTCTTGGCGAGCTGCATGGCGGTGACGAGCACGTCGGGCGCAGTCTTCGCCCCGCGCACGACCTCCAGCAGCTTCATGATGTTGGCCGGCGAGAAGAAGTGCAGCCCGACGACGTCCTGCGGCCGCGAGGTGCTGGCGGCGATCTCGTCGATGTTGAGGTAGGAGGTGTTGGAGGCGAGGATCGCGCCGGGCTTGGCGATCTTGTCGAGACGGCCGAAAATCTCCTTCTTCACCTCCATCTGCTCGAACACCGCCTCGATGATCAGGTCGCAGTCCTTGAGTGCCTCGAAATCAAGCGTCGGGTTCAGAAGGCCCATCGCCTGCCCGACCTGTTCGGCCGTCATCCGGCCCTTGGCGGCGGTCGCCTCGTAATTCTTGCGCATGACGCCGGTGCCGCGGTCCAGCGCCTCCTGGTTCATCTCGACGATGGTCACGGGCAAGCCGGCCGACAGGAAATTCATCGAAATACCGCCGCCCATGGTGCCGGCGCCGATCACGCCGATCTTCTTTACATCGCGCGGGCGAGTGTCTTCGGGGATGCCGTCGATCTTGGCCGCCTTGCGCTCGGCGAAGAAGAAATATTGCTGGGCGCGCGCCTGGCTGCCGCTCATCAGCTCCATGAACAATTTGCGTTCCTCGATCACCCCTTCGGCATAGGGTTTGGCGACCGCCGCCTCGACCGCCTGGATGTTCTTTTCGGGCGCGTCGAAGCCGCGGAACTTGCGGACGTTGGCTTGGCGGAACTCGGCGAAGATGCCAGAGTCGACGCCTTCGACCTTGTCCTGGCGCTCCGACGATCTGGGCAGCGGCCTTATGTCCTTGACCTCTTCGGCATAAGCGACGGCATGTTCCTGCAAATCGCCCTCGACGATGCGGTCGACCAGGCCGATGTCGCAGGCCTGTTTCGCCCCGATCGGCGTGCCGCTGGTGACCATCTCCAGGGCCGCCTGGACGCCGGCGACGCGCGGCAGGCGCTGGGTCCCGCCGGCGCCAGGCAGCAGGCCCAGCTTGACTTCCGGCACGCCCAGCTTGGCGCTGGCGACCGCAACCCGATAGTGGCAGCCCAATGCGACCTCGAGCCCGCCGCCGAGCGCGGTGCCGTGGATCGCGGCGACGACGGGTTTGCCGCATTGCTCGATCGTGTCGACGACGCTCGGCAGCCAGGGCATGACCGGCGGCTTGCCGAATTCGGTGATGTCGGCGCCGGCGAAGAAGGTCTGGCCTTCGCAGCGGATGACGATCGCCTTGATAGCGGCGTCGCCTTCCGCTTCCTCGATCGCCGCCACCAGCCCCTGCCGCACCGCCGCGCCCAATGCATTGACCGGCGGGTTGTTCGAGGTGACGACCAGCACGTCGCCATGGCGGTGCGTGCTAATCGGGCTGGTCTGGGCTTTGACGCCGTCGAGGACGATCATTTCACTCTCCTGGGGCTGCTAGAAGGCCGTTCGGCCGTAGGCCTGGTGGTTGAAGGGATGGCTGACGGAAAGACCGCCGTCGACGACCAGGGCATGGCCGTTGACGTAGGAGGATTCCTCGGAGGCAAGGAACAGGGCCGCGTGGGCAATCTCGTCGGGGACGCCGCCGCGCTTCAACGGGTTGAGATGCCCAAGCCGCGCCTCCTGGCCACTCTCGCGGGCCATGTCGTAGATCGGCCGGGTCATGCCGGTCTCGATCAGCCCCGGGCAGATGGCGTTGACGCGAATGTTGGCGCCGGCGAGCTGAGTGGCGGCAAGCTTGACCAGATTAATGACCCCCGCCTTCGACGCCGAATAAGCCGGTCCGCCGGCCCCGGCGCGGATGCCGGCGACGCTGGCGGTGGCGATGATCGACCCGCCGCCCCGTTCCTTCATCGCCTGGGCGGCATGTTTGATGGCGAGGAACGGGCCGATCAGATTGACGCGCAGAATTTCCTGCCAGTCCTCGGGCGACTGCTCGAAAATGGAGGACAGGCCGCCGGAAATGCCGGCATTGGCAAAAAAGATGTCGAGCCCGCCGAAGCCGCTGACCGCGCGCTCGACCAGGCCCTTGACCGCCGCCTCGTCGCCGGCATCGGCGGCGATGCCGACCGTGCCTTCCAGCTCCGGCATGCCGAGGTCGGCGGCGATGACGTTCGCCCCTTCAGCGACGAACAAGGCGGCGGTGGCGAAGCCGATCCCCGACGCCGCGCCGGTGACGATGGCGGTCTTGCCGTGGAGGCGGCCGGTCATTGTTGTGCTCCTGCGCAGGCAGGAGCCCAGACGCGCCGCGAAGCGGCGCCAGCGGCGCCGGACTGGGCCCCTGCCTTCGCAGGGGAACTCAAAGCCCCGCTCCAAAAGTGCTGCCACCGTCCACGACCAGCGTCTGGCCGGTAACGAAGCTACTGGCGTCCGACGCCAGGAATATCGCCGCCCCGGCCAGCTCGCGCGGCTCGCCGATGCGCTTCAGGGCGGCGACGCTGGTCACCCGCTTCAGGATGTCCGGATTTTCCCACAAAGCCCGCGCGAAATCGGTGCGCACGAGCCCCGGCGCGATGGCGTTGACACGCACGCCGCTCGGCCCGAACTCAGCGGCGAGGTTGCGCACCAGCTGCAAATCGGCGGCCTTGGAGATGTTGTAAGCGCCGATCACGGTCGAGCTGGTCAGCCCGCCGACCGAGCTGACGATGATGATGGACCCCTCGCCCCGCTCCAGCATTTCGGGAGCGACCATGCTCGTTAGCCAGTGGTTGGCGAGGACATTATTGTCCATGATCTTGCGGAACTGCTCGTCGCTGATCCCCGCCATCGGCCCGAAATAGGGGTTGGAGGCGGCGTTGCAGACGAGGATGTCGATGCGCCCG
>JAKFFL010000089.1:0-13977 GCA_036675225.1 Sphingomonas sp.
GCGATCATGCAATTTCCCAGTCAATCGAAGGAGCCCTCGCCTCCGATCGGCGGAGTTGGCCCTCTATGGCGAACGTCGCGGGCGATGTAGGATTGGGCCTATGGCAAGTCAATTGAACCTGACTGGCGGATGCCTGTGCGGCGCGGTCCGGTTTCGCCTGGACAGCGAGCCCTTCGATGCCGGCTGGTGCCATTGCCGCACCTGCCAGCTCAATTCCGGCGCGCCGGCCATGGCGTTCGCCAGCGTCAAGGACGGCGACTGGGTCGCGACCCAAGGCACGGATTCGATCCGAACCATCGCCTCAAGCGACTTCGGCCATCGCGGTTTTTGCGGGCGGTGCGGCACGCCGCTGTACATGAAGGTCGACCACCAGCCCGAGACGGTGGATTTCAGCATCGTCACCCTGGATGAGCCCGACGGGGTGCCGCCGGGGTTCCATATCTTCTGGGGCAGCCGTATCGGCTGGTTCGATCCGGGCGACGATTTGCCTCGGCACGAGCGGTTCAGGCCTGACACGCGGGGCCTGGAGGGCACCGAGCCGCCGCCATAGACAGGAAAGCGCAGAACCATGTCATTCAAGAATCCGACCTACCAGGACCGCGTCGGCCAGGCCTCGGACGCCAGGCAGAAGGCGCTGGAGCAACTCCGGCAGAAGCCGCCGCGCGACGAAAAGGCCGTCGCCGAGCGCATCGCCGCGGCGGAAAGACGTGAGGCGGCCAAGGCCGAGAAGGCCGCCGCGAAAAAAGCCGCCGATGCCGCTGCCGCCAGCGCGAAGGCTGCCGAAGCGGCCGCCAATGCCCCCGCCACCGAAGCCGAGAAGAAGGCCGCCCGCGATGCCCGCTATGCGGCACGGAAGAATCGAAAATAAGGGTAGCTCGTCCTGGGCCCTAGCCCACTCAGGGCGCGCCTAGGAGGACAACTCGCCTTCCAGCCATTGCTGGATATGGCTGCGCGGGGCGGCGCCGACTTTTTGCGCGACCGGTTGGCCGCCCTTGAACAAAAGCATGGTCGGGATGCCGCGCACGCCGTAGCGGCCCGGCGTGTCGGGATTCTCGTCGATGTTGAGCTTCACGATGTCGACCTTGTCGCCGATGTCGCCGGCGATTTCCTCGAGCGCCGGGGCAATCATCCGGCAGGGGCCGCACCATTCGGCCCAGAAGTCGACCAGCACCGGCTTCGATGCCCCCAGCACCTCGGTTGCAAAATCCTGATCGGTGACGCTGCGGGTAGCCATGAATCGATTCTCCTTCACAGGCGCATATGGGGATTCAGCGAGCCCGGCTCAACAGTCCAGCGCGATCAGCCGCGGGCCGGCGGTGTACAGCAGCGCCGCCTCGACGGCGCGATCGGGGAAGATGACCCGCAACGCCTCGGCATAAGCGGTCATCTGCGCCAGATGGGCGCCCGGGACCTCCGACGCTGCTCCGGGCACGCGGGCACCCGTCTTGAAGTCGATGACGCGAATCCTGGCCGGCTCGACCAGCAAGCGGTCGATGGTGCCGGCGATGACCCGCCCATCGTCGAGGGTCGCCGCGATCGGAGCTTCAGCGAGTGAATTCGGGCCGAACAGGTCCGCGAACGCGGGGTCGCCGATGATGGCGCAGGCGGCCTCGGCAATCTCGAGCCGGCGGGTCTTGTCATCGACCCCCGCCGACTGGCCGAGCCAGCGCAGCGCGGCATCGCGGCGCTGCTCCGCGGCGACGCCAGGCAAGCGCTCGAACAGCCGGTGCAGCAGGATTCCGCGGTGCGCCGATTCCGCCTGTGCCGGCCCCGGCGGCGGCGACGGCAGCGTCTCGTCGAGGATCGCCGATGGCGCGAGCGGGCGCGGCGGGCGCGCCTCCGCCGGCGCCGGCGAGCAGGCCCATGCGGGGATCGCAATCGGTTCCAGCCGCACCTTGTCCCTGGCGCTCCTGGCGCGGACCGGCGCCGCCGAACTGTGACGAAGGACGACATGATCGTCCCCCGGCAGCGCGCCCATCGCCGCCATGGCGTCATTGACGATCCGGTGCCAGCTATTGGCCGGGCGCGGATCGGCGCCGTCCTTACGCTCCTTCGGCCGCACCCCGCTGACGATCAGACGGTCAGCGGCGCGGGTCAGGGCAACGTAGAGCAGGCGCCAATGCTCCTCCAGATCGCGCCTTTCGTCGGACTCCATGATTTCAGTGAACGGCGAGCAGCGCTCGTCCTTGCGCGGCCGCACCAGCGGTACCTTGCCGGTACCACCGACCTCTAGCTCGACGGTCAGTGGCGTGCGGCCGAGCCTGGCCGGATCGGCGGTCGAATCGGCAAGGATGACGACCGGCGCCTCCAGGCCCTTGGCGCCGTGCACGGTCATCACCCGGACCTCGCTGCCGGCCTGGCCCGGATCGCGCTGGACGTCGACCGTGCCGCGCGAGAACCAGGCCAGGAAGCGGTCGAGCGAGGCCGGCTCGCCGTGTTCGAAGTCGAGCGCGCTGTTCATCAGCTCCTCAATCGGGTCGCGCGCCGCCATGCCGAGTCGACCATAAAGCTTCCGCCGCCCCTGCAGCGGTCCGCTGAGGATGGTTTCGAGGAAGCGGGACGGGGTCGTGAAATCGGCGATTTCAAGCAATTGCGACAGGCCGTCATGGGCCTGGCGGAAGGCATCGCTCTCGCCCGCCCGTTGCCGCAATTCGCGCCACAGGCTCGATGACCGGCCATAAGCAAGCGCGCGCAGCTGGTCCTGGTCCCAGCCGACAAGGGGCGAAACCAGCAGGCAGGCGAGGCTGAGATCGTCGTTAGGCTGGACGGCGAATTTCACGGCGGCGAGCAAATCCTGGACAGCCAGCGGCTCATGCAGATGCAGGCGGTCGACGCCGGCGACGGGGACGCCCGCCGAGAACAAGCGGCCGACGATCAGCGACGCCAGCTCGCCGCGGCTGCGGACGAGGACCAGGATGTCTCCCGGCGACAGCGGGCGGCCGGTCGAGGCCAGGATCGGCGCCTCTTCGACCATCCGCCGGATGTGCTCGGCCAGTTCGGTGGCATAGTGGCGGTCCCGCAGACTGATCCAGCGTTCCTCGCCGTCGTCGGATTCGTCCCCGGGCTCCTCGACCGCGAACGGCTGCCACAGCTCGACCGTGCCAGGGCGATCGGCATGGTGGGCGCGGTGTCGGGGCGGCGCCTCGGCCAGCGCCAGCGCCGAATGCCCGACCAGGCCGATAACCGCATCGACGACATCCAGCACCGGCTGTGCCGAGCGGAAGCTAGCGGCGATCGACAAGTCACGGAACTCGCGCGCTCGGCGCTGGTGCATGTCGAGGCTGTCTTCGGCCAGACGAAGGGCGTCGGCACGCCCCCGAAACTCTTCTCGCGCGGCCTGGAAGCGCTTCGGGTCGGTGCCCTGGAAGCCGTAGATGGCCTGCTTCAAATCGCCGACGATGAACAAGGTGCGGTGCCGCTCCTCGCTTTCGCTGGACCCGCTGAAGAATTCGTCGACCAGCTGCCCGACAATCTCCCATTGCGCGGCATTGGTATCCTGCGCCTCGTCGACCAGCACATGGTCGACTTGTCGGTCGAGCTTGTAGCGGACCCAGTCGCCCATGCCGGGCTGGCGCAGCAGGTGCCGGGTCCATTCGATGAGGTCGTTGAAGTCGGCGACACCGGCGGCGCGCTTGGCCAAAGTATAGGCGCTGGCGAAGGCCTGGCCGGCGCGCAGGCCCGCCACCATGTCGGCGGCCAGCTTCGCCCGCGATCGCAGGCCGCGCAGGCCGGCGAGCCAATCCGAGAAAACAGCCGCAAGCTCGACGTAATCAGGCTCGGCGGCGACCTGCTTTGGCGACGGCTTGCATAGCTCGCCGCCCTTGGTGACGATGCATTCGCCAAGTCGGTCCAGTTGCGCGGCGCGCTCTTCGGGCGGTGACGCCAACCAGACTTCGAGGTTGTTGACGATGGTGGTCGCCTTGGCCCCGCTGCCCCAGGCACGATTCGCCGCCAGCAGCCGATCGAACATCGACCGGTCGAAGGCGCCGTCGGTGCACGCGCGGGCAATCGCCGCATCGACGGGCTCATCGGGCAGTCCCAGCAGCGTGCGGACGGCGGGGTCGATCGACTCGCGCGGCCCGAGCATCTGGAGCGCCTCGCCGCGGCGCGCGCAGGCCTGCAGATATTCGACCGCGCCGACCTCGCCGAAGCGGCGGCTGAGGGCCTGCACGTCGCCGATCAGCGTCTCGTCGCCGTTGCGCTCGGCATCGGCCAGGAGGTCGGCCAGCACCAGCCGGACAAGCTCCTGCTCGGCGCGTCCCTCGATTGGCTGGAAGCCGGGCGCGATCCCCGCCTCTTCCGGGAAAGCGGCGAGCAAGGACTGGGCGAAGGCATGGATGGTCTGGATCTTGAGGCCGCCAGGGCAGTCGAGCACGCGCGCGAACAATTGTCGCGCCCGGTCGCGGGTGACCGGGTCGGTCGACTCGCCGAGGTGGGCAAGGTCGGTCGCCAGCTGGCTGTCCTTGAGCCGCACCCAGGCGGCCAGTCGCGCGCCGATGCGGTTGGCCATCTCCGCCGCCGCCGCCTTGGTGAAGGTCAGGCACAGGATCGATTCCGGGCGCGCGCCCTGGAGCAGGAGCCGCAGGACCCGCGCGGTCAGGACCTGGGTCTTGCCGGTCCCGGCCGAGGCCGACAAGGCAGCGTGGACCGCGGGGTCGGACGCCTGGGCCTGCTCGCCCTTCAGCTCCGGCAAAGCCTTGAACCGCGCCCTCATGCGGCTTCCAAAGCGGCGCCGATGGCCATAGAGGAGGCGGCATGACCAAAAGCGACGACGATAAGGACAAGCCCAGTGACGAGCGCCGCGCCAAGCTGGTGAAGGCGGGAGTCGCGGTCGGGATCGGCTCGGCGGCGATTGTCGCCGCCTTGCTCTATGCCTCCAAGGTCAAGAAGAAGCCCCGCAATTAGTCCCCTCATTTGCGGCCGTACCATTCTTCCAGCCGCATCAGCTGGTCGTAGTCGCCGTACGGGGCGTAAGCCGGGTTGAGCTTGGCGGTGAACGGCTCGGCGCCGGTCAAATAGGATTCGGCGGCCTCGGCGAAGTGGCGCCAGGCGTGGGCCAGGAACGCGTCGGCGCCCATGTCCTTGTCGGGCCGTACCGGATTCTTGTCGAGCAGGCGCTTGGCCAGCGACCAATATTCGAACCGCTCCGGATCGCCGACAACCCCGTCGAAGCCACCGGCGCGGGCGATGAGGGCGAGTAGGCCGAGCTGGAGCGCGAACCCCTTCTCGACCGCCTTGGCGCTAGGCGGGGCGCCAGTCTTATAGTCGATGATCGCCAGCCCGCCATCGGCCAGACGGTCGATCCGGTCGACCCTGCCATGGACGTCGATCCCGGACAGCGGCGCCTCCCCCTTGACCTCGGCTACCAAAGGCCGGCGCCCCGCCTGGCGGTTTGCCCCCTCCAACTCGCTCAGCGAATCGATCGCCTCCAGCAGGCGCGGCGCCCAGAGCGCGCGCAACATCGGATGGATGGTATCCTCGGCGAGCAGGGCCAAAGCGCGCGGGCGCAGCTTGTCCGGGTCGCATTCATCGTCACGCAGCCAGCGCTCGAAGACCGCGTGCACCGCGCTTCCCTTCCAGGCGGCGGTAAAATCAGCGTCGACCGGGTCGAGGCTGCGCAGCCTGAGGATCGCCTGCGCGTAAAATGCGAATGGGTCGGCCTTCAGTCGGTCGACGGCGGTCACCGAAATGCGCTTCGGCCGCTGGTCGGGAGGTGGGCACGGCGCCGGCCGCCCGACCGGCTGCGCCGGGCCGGCATCGTCGAGCGCATGTCCCATCCGCTCCAGCCGGTGATCGCGCGCCAGGCCGCCGGTCATCGCTTCCAGCCGCAGCCACAAACGCGAGGCCACGGTCGGCGAGCGGCTGTCGCGCCGGGCCCTGGTCAGCAGCACCCGCGGCGCCCCCAGGGCGCTGGCGAAATCATGCGCGGCAAGCCCGATCCGGAAATCGAGTCCGGGCAGGCCAAGCCCGGCGCGGATTTTCGGCGCCAGCCAGGGATCGGGCGTCGCCATCGCCGGCCAAACGCCTTCATTGAGCCCGCCGAGTATAAGTAAATCGGCCTTCTGCAGCCGCGCCTCGAGCAGGCCCCAGATAAACAGGCGCGGATGGCCGCCGTAGGGCGGGCGGACCGGCCGGTCGTCCATCAGGTGGCGCAGGACCGGCACCCATTCCTCGGCCTCCAGCCCCAGTCCGCGCGAATCCTCGGCGCGTTCCAGATTGGCGATCAGCTCCGCAGCCATGCGCCCGTCCGCGCCGGACCAGGCGCGCTCCCCGCACAGCCCCTCCGCCGACTCACGCAGGGCAGCGGCGAGACGATTCAGCGGCAGCGGCGGCCGAAACGACCCTTCAAGATTCGCGACGAGCTTGCGGATCGCGGTCCAGGCTCCGAGGCAACCACGCGTCGCCGGCTCCTGGTCCTTGTCCCTGAAATGACGATCGAGCCCCTTGAGCCCGCCGGCCGGGCGCGGGCCGCGCAGGGCGCGATCGAGGTCCCTCGCCAGGTCGAGCCAGTTCAGCCGGCCGTCCCCGTCGCCGCCGACCAGGGGATGCTTGAGCAGGGCCAGCAGCGCCACCGGCGCCAATCCCTCGGCAGCGGCAGCGGCAATCGCCAGCAGCAAGGTCCCCGCCGGAGATTGCGACAGCGGCCGGCCGGCGCTGTCGTCGGCGTGGACCCCCCAACGCGCAAGCAGCGCCGAAACCCGGCCCGCCAGCATCCGGTCGGGCGTCACAAGCGCCGCCATCTGCCCGGGCGTCTCGAGCGATTCCCGCAGCGCGAGCGCGATCGCGGTCGCCTCGGCGGCGGGATCAGCCAGTTCGACGGCACGGATGCCGGTCAGGCGGCGCTCGCGCGGCGGCAGGCGGCTCCATTTGTCGCTGAAGTCGGCACCGGTCATGGCATGGGCGACCGCCCGCCCGCGCACCGCCGGCGAGGCCGCCCCTCCCCCGCCGCGCCATGGCGCGACCTCGCCGCGGGCCACTCCGAGCCGGTCGAGCAAAAGCTTCAGATGATATTGCGGGTGGCTGTGCTCCGCCCGGCCACTGTCGTCGGGCCCCAGCGCGTCCCACTCCTCGTCGGGCATGGTGCGGGACAGCGCCAGGCCCGGCAGCACGACCATGCCCTTCGGCATGCGGGCGACGGAGGCGAGCAAGGCCGCGACGGCGGGCGCGGCGGTGGTGATGCCGGCGGCGACGGTGAACCCGGGCGGCGGCCGGTCTTGCCAGCGCCGGGCCGTCGCCCGCAGCAGCCGGTTGCGCCGCTCGGCGAGGTCGATCAGGCCGCGCCGCTTTAGCTCGACCGGCCATTGCTCGATGATCGCGCGCAGCCGTTCGAGCGAGATCTGCCAATGGCTGGCAAGGCCGGGATCGTCGAAGGCGATGTCGGCGAGGCGGCTGGCCGGGACTTCCTCGACGGTCAGCGCATCGAGCGTGCGGGCGAGGTCGGCGGCGACCCGCAAGCTTTCCGCCGTGCCCTGCCCTTGGTTCCGCACGAGCGCCGCCAGGGCCAGCTTGCGCGCCAGAGGTTCGATCGCCGGCGGGACCGGCTCGTCCGAGTCCGCCGGGTCGAGCGCGCCGCCAATCCGGTCGTCGAGGTCGGGATCGCCAATGGCGATCAGCCGGGGAAGGACCAGGCCGCTGCCGCTCACCCGGACGAAGGCCTCGGTGACCGTGCGCACCGCGCGGTTGTTGGGCAGCAGGATGCGGCCGGCGGAAAGCGCCAGCGGCTCGCGCCCGTGCCGCGCCATCAGCCCGGCGACGAGGGAATCCGCGAAGCTGCGATGCGTCGGGATGGAATAGACCGCGGGCCGGCTCGGGCGCTGGCCTGCGGTCTCAGACATCGCCGAGGGCCGCCTCCGTCGCGCGCACCGAAGCCGGGGTGCCGACGTCGAACCACAGGCCCTGGTGGACGGCGCCGAAGCAACGGCGCTCGCCGATCGCCCGGTCCCACAGGATGTTGGTCGAGAATGGCCCGTCGGGCGAGTCGCGCAGCAATCGCTTCGACACCATCTGGATGCCGGTGAAGACGTAGGGCGCGATCCGTGACCGGCCGCGCCGGCGCAGGCGGCCGAAGCGGTCCATGTGGAAATCGCCGAGGCCGCGGTGATTGTAGGCACGGGCCTGCGGGACCAGCAGCAGCAGTGCGTCCATCGCATTGTCGTCCCATTGCGAGGCGAGCAGCCGCAAGCTGTCGGTCGGCCCGTCGATCCAGTAATTGTCGCTGTTGACGGCAAGGAACGGGTCGCAGTCGATCAGCGGCGCCGCGCGCACCAGCCCGCCGCCGGTTTCCAGCAGCAGGTCGCGTTCATCGGAGATGCGGATGTCGAGGCCGCCGGCGCGGGCCTCGAGATGCGCTTCGAGCGCGTCCGGCAAATAATGGACATTGACCACCGCCTTGGTGACGCCGGCCGCGAGCAGCCGGTCAAGCACATGGTCGATCAGCGGCTTGCCGTTCAGTTCGATCAAGGGCTTGGGCCGGGTCGCGGTCAGCGGCCGCATGCGCTTGCCGAGGCCCGCCGCCATGACCATCGCCGTGTCCGGCACGTCGGTCGCAATTTCCGGGCGCAGGCGGAGCGAGCGGCGGGCGGCCATCACGCGGCCTCCAGCCACGGTGCGCGGCGGGCGGCCTGGGGAATGTTGGCGTCGAACCATTCGCGCACCGGTGCGAGCACCATATGCGAAAGGTCGCGTTCGAGCAGGCCCCACATGC
Source organism: Sphingomonas sp. (assembly GCA_036675225.1). Classification (GTDB taxonomy): domain Bacteria; phylum Pseudomonadota; class Alphaproteobacteria; order Sphingomonadales; family Sphingomonadaceae; genus Sphingomicrobium. Next base: position 8,705 of record JAKFFL010000089.1, read on the forward strand.
GCGGCTGGAACTTGCGGTAGCCGGGTTTTCCGTCGCGTTTCCAAAGCCTTGTGAACACGCCGAGGATCCGTGTGTTGCGCTGGCCGGCGAGCGCCCAATAGGCGCGCTCGAAGCGCTCGTTTCGCTCGGTCGCGGCGAGATAGCGGCCGAGCATCGCCTGCTCGAGCTCCGGCGGCACGTCGCGGCGAGCATCCTCGAGGACCGAGGCGAGGTCGTAGGCGGGATGGCCGGCGAGCGCGTCCTGGAAATCGAGCAGGCCCAATTGGGCGACACCGTCGCGGTCGCGGACCAGCATGATATTCTCGGCGTGATAGTCGCGCAGGACAGTGACCGGCCCAAGGCCGTCGGCGGCGATGGGCGCAAGCACTTCGTTCCAGGCGGCGCGGTAGGAGTCGGTGTCGACCTCCAGCCCGACCGCCGGGCAATACCAGTCGGGGAACAGCATCAGCTCGGTCAGCCATTGATCGAGCCCGTGCGCGGGCAGCCCAGGCATTGGCGGATGGCGGTGCAAGTGAACCAGGACGTCGGTCGCCAGCTCGTACAGCTCGCGTTCGCGCTCCGGCGCGCTATCGAGCGCCTCGCGCAGGCGGTCGTCGCCGAAATCCCCGAGCAAAAGCAGGCCGCGGGTCAGGTCGCGGGCGAGGATTTCCGGCGCGCTCAGGCCGACCGAAATCAGCCATTCGGCGACCGAGATGAACGGCCGCGGGTCCTCGTGCGGCGGCGGCGCGTCCATCAGCACCGCCTGGCGGCCGTCGCCGAGGATGGCCCGGAAGTAGCGGCGGAAGGAGGCATCGCCGGCCAAGGGCTCGATGCGGGCCCCGCCCCAGCCGCAGGACGCGAGAAACTCTCCGGCGGATTCGGGCGGATTCATCGGGGAGGCCATCGGCCTTCCCATGCCGCCGGCACCCGCGCTGTCAAGCGCCGCCGCTCGGGGTCGAGGATTTCAAGCGACAGGCGCAGCGCCCGCGGCCAGGCGCTTGCCCCAGCCCGCTCTGGCCATTCGACGACGAGCACACCGTCGCCGACCGAATCGAGCCCGAGCTCGGCCAGCTCGGCCTGGGAGTCGATGCGATAGAGATCGGCGTGCCAGACCGGCGGCTGCAGCTCCTCATAAGGCTGGACGATGGCGAAACTCGGGCTCGGCACCTCACCCACATGGCCGAGAGCCCCGAGCAGCCCGCGCACCAAGGTCGTCTTGCCCGCGCCAAGGTCGCCGGCCAAAGCGACGATGTCGCCGGGCCGCAGCAGCGCCGCGAGCCGGCCACCGGCGGCCAGGGTCGCCGCCTCGTCGGCCAGGATCATTGCGGCGCCCGCGGAATGGTCAAGGTGACGCTGGTGCCCTTGCCCGGGGCCGAATCCAGTTCGACCTTGCCACCATGCGCCTCGACGAACTGGCGGGTCAGCGGCAAGCCGAGGCCGAAGGCCGCGTCGCCGCGCATGGTCCCGCCGATGCGATGGAAGCGGTTGAAGACCTGGCCCTGCTCCTCCGGCGATATGCCGGGCCCGTTGTCGGCTATGGTGATGGTGACGCACGCCTCGTCACCCTTGGCCGCGACCAGGATCTTGCCCTTTCCGGGCGTGTAGGAAACGGCGTTGCGCAGCACATGCTCGATCGATTCGCGGAGCCGCCGGGAATCGCCGTTGACGACTCCGGTCGAGCCATCGACGGCGATGTCGAGCTTCTGCTTCTTCTCGGCCGCCCGGGGCATCAGGGATTCGGTCGCGGTCTTGACCAGCCCCGCCATGTCGATCCGCTCGCGCTCCAGAACGACGCCACTGCGGTCGCCCTGGGTCAGGTCGAGCACGTCGTCGATCAATTTGGCCAGCCGCTCGACCGATTCGAGGATGGCGCCGACATAGTCGGCCGCCGCCGGGGCGAGCTTGCCGGCATAGCCCGCCGCCAGCATCTCGGCGAAGCCGCCGATCGAGGTCAAAGGCGTGCGCAGCTCGTAGCTCATGTTGGCAACGAAATCGGTCTTGACCCGGTCGGCTTCCTCCAGAGCGGTAGCGCGCTCGCGCAATGCCGCCTCGATACGCGAGGAATCAGTGACGTCGATCATGGTGAAGAGGGCGTTGCCGTCGGGCAATGGCACGGCGGCGAATTCAAAATGGCGACCGTCGGTCATCGACACCCGGCCGGTGCCCGACCGCCGGCCGCTCGTCGTGCTGCGGACCATTTCACGGACCTGGGCGGCGGCGGTCGGATTGACCAGCCGAAGGGCCATGGCCGGGACCAGCTCGTCGACGCGGGGATGCTCGGACAGCCACTGTTCGTCCAGTTCCCAGACTTCGCTGAACCTCTTGTTCCAGAGATAGAGCCGGCCATCGCTGGCGAAGACGCTGATCGCCTCGAACAGATTGTCGAATGTGGCGGTGCGCACGCGCAGCAGCGTGTCGCGGGCCGAGGCCAGCCGGACCTGCTCGGTGCGGTCCTCGACGATCATCCTGAGGCCGCCGTCGGGGAGCGGCTGGGCGACGATCCGCCAATGGTCGCCGCTGGCCAGGATCCAGTCCTCGGTGATGACCTCGGCCGGCGAGGTGAACCAGTCACGGCGCTCGGCCTTCCAGGCCGGGAAGTCGCGGACCTCGGGCAGGCGGCCGTTCTCCCGCATCCGCTCCAGCAGGCGGTCGAACTCCTGGCTTTCGGACAGCCAGTCGGGCTCGAGCTGGGCCATGACCGCGAACGGCTGGTTGAAGAAGGACAGAGTGCGGTCGCCGTCGAACTGGACGACACCCGCCGTCATGCGGTCGGCCAGCTCGCGCTGCGAGGCGATATGCTGTTGCAGTTCGAAGCGGGCGTCCTCCAGATCCTGGATGTCGACGGCAAAGCCGGCGACGGCGCCGGTCCCCAGTGGCACGTCGACCAGCTTCAGCATCCGCCGCTCGCCGCCGATGGTCGCCGGCTGGGTGCGGACGTGGGGCCGCCCGGCCTCGAGCGCGGCGATGGCGCCGGCGCGGGCGCTGTCATCGCCCGGTGAATCGATCAATTCGCTGCCCCGGGCGATGACCTCGGCGGCGTCGCGCGCCTCGACGGCGGCGACGAAGGCGCTGTTGACCAGGCCAAGGCTGAGGTCCGGCCCGCGGTACCACATCGGGAAGGGCGCGCTTTCGATGAGGTGGGTGAGGCTGTCGAGCGCCAGCTCGGTCTGCTGCAGTTGTGTGGTCAGCTTGAGCCGCTCGGCCTCGGCGCTGCTGGTGTCGAACAGCCACAACAAGAGCGCGCCGGGCTCGTGCGGGGCGCCGGCGAGCCCGCCGCGCACCTCAAGCACGCGATCGGAGCCGGCGATGCGCACCTGGCGCTCGATGGCCGGCCCGCCGATGGCGGCGGCGGCGATGTCGGCCTTCAGCGCTTCGACGTCGTCGGCCCTTATACCCTTCTCGCCGCCGGCGAGGCCGTCGAGCTTGTCGGGCGCATTGTCCAGTCCGAGGTCGCGCAACAAAAGCGAGTCGACGTCGATCCGGCCATCGGCCTGGACCAGCAGCGGCCGCGCCGGGGCGGCGCGCAGCAAGGCGGCCGTCGAGCGGGCGCTGGCGAGGACGGCATTGGCGCGCGCGGTCCGGCGCGCCGCCATGATCAGAAGCAACGCCGCGATCGCCACCCAGAAGGCGGCGAGGATGATCACGACCGTCGCCGTGCCTGTTGTCATTGCTGGGTGCGCCCGCCCGTCATGACGAGGTCATAGGGCGGGCATGGATAAAGAAAAAGGGCGGCTGCGGGCTCGGCACCACCCTTGATGAACAGATACTAAAACCCGGAGCTTTCAATATGGAACAGCTTGTTGAAGGCAAGCCGAACCAGCCATCCGGCGATGATCGCAACGGCTGTGCCGAATAAGAGCCAGCCAACCAGAGCGTACCACGGCCCCGTGTCTTCCGTGATGCCAAACCATCCAACGGACACGAACATCGCTGGAACAGCCATAATTGGGCCTACGAGACAGCCCAGTTTTCCGCCGGTGGTCCCTATCGCCATTGTCTTGCGATCCGAGCCCGATCAGTATCTGTAATGATCGGGCTTGAAGGGCCCTTCCTTCTGCACGCCGATGTAGGTTGCCTGGGCCTTGCTGAGCTCGGTCAGCTGCACGCCGAGCTTGCCAAGGTGGAGGCGCGCGACCTTCTCGTCGAGATGCTTGGGCAGGACGTAGACGTCGTTTCCGTACTTGTCGCCGCCGGTCCACAGCTCGATCTGGGCCAGCACCTGGTTGGTGAAGCTCGACGACATGACGAAGCTGGGGTGGCCGGTGGCATTGCCGAGGTTGACCAGGCGCCCCTTGCTGAGAACGATGATCTTCTTGCCGTCGGGAAACTCGACCTCGTCGACCTGCGGCTTGATCTCTGTCCACTTGTAATTGGCCAAGGCGCCGATCTGGATCTCGCTGTCGAAGTGGCCGATGTTGCAGACAATCGCCATGTTCTTCATCGCCCGCATGTGATCGAGCGTGATGACGTCCATGTTGCCGGTGGCGGTGACGAAAATGTCGGCGCGCTTGACCGCATTCTCCATCGTCACGACCTCATAGCCCTCCATCGCCGCCTGCAGCGCGCAGATCGGGTCGACCTCGGTCACCAGCACGCGGGCGCCGCCGTTGCGTAAGCTGGCGGCCGAGCCCTTGCCGACGTCGCCAAAGCCGGCGACGCAGGCCACTTTCCCGGCCAGCATGACGTCGGTGGCGCGGCGGATGGCGTCGACCAGGCTTTCCTTGCAGCCGTAGAGATTGTCGAACTTCGATTTGGTGACGCTGTCGTTGACGTTGATCGCCGGGAACGGAAGCTTGCCCTTCTTGGCGAGGTCATAGAGCCGATGGACGCCGGTGGTGGTCTCTTCCGAGACGCCCTTGATCGCCTCTACCGTCTTGGTCAAATAGCCCGGCCGCTCGGCGAGAAAGCGCTTCAGCGTCGCCGCGAAAATCTCTTCCTCTTCGTTGGTCGGCGCGAACAATGCCTCGCCGGCCTCGACCCGCGCGCCCCACAGAGCGAACATGGTGGCGTCGCCGCCGTCGTCGAGGATCAGATTGCAGGTCTGATCCTGCCCCCAGTCGAAGATGCGCGCCGCATAGTCCCAATATTCCTCGAGGCTCTCGCCCTTGACCGCGAACACCGGCACACCCGACCTGGCGATGGCGGCGGCGGCATGGTCCTGGGTCGAGAAGATGTTGCACGACGCCCAGCGGACGTCGGCGCCGAGCGCGGTCAACGTCTCGATCAGCACCGCCGTCTGAATGGTCATGTGCAGCGAGCCGGCGATGCGCGCGCCCTTCAGCGGCTTGGACGCA
>JAKFFL010000162.1:0-2284 GCA_036675225.1 Sphingomonas sp.
GACCGGCTGGTGTGGCGCGCCCTGGCTCGCGGCATCGGCGCGGTCATCGCCCGGGCGCCGCGCGCCGCCATCGACTGCAACCGCTCGGCCGACGAGATCGACCCAGCGGTCATCGCCGATGCCGCCGCCGAATCAATCGGCGTGCGAGCCCGCGGCGGGCTCGGCATCGTCCCGTCACGCAGCGTGCCGCATGGCCGGCTGTGGCGGCGGCCGATCGACCAGGCCGAGCTGGAACGGCGGATCGCCGAAGCGCACGCCCCGTTCCATGAAACCGTGGCCAAGGAGCTCGACCGGCTGGCGCAAGCGCATGGCGCGGCGCTGCTCCTCGACTGCCATTCAATGCCACACCGCAACGGCCAGGCGCAAATCGTGCTCGGCGACCGCCACGGCGGCAGCGCCGGCCCCTGGCTGAGTGAGCAGGCGGCGCGCATCGTCCGCTCGAACAACTGGTCGGTGGCGCTCAATGACCCCTATGCCGGCGGTTATGTCGTCGAGCGCCACGGCCGGCCCGAGCGCGGCGTTCATGCGCTGCAGATCGAGATCGACCGCTCCTGCTACCTGGCCCGGGACTTGCGCAGTCCCGGCCCCGGCTTCGACCGCGCCGCCCGGCTGATCGAGCAGCTCGCCTTTGGGCTGGCCGAGGCCCTTGCCGCCCCCGACGCCATCGCCGCCGAGTAAAGGCGAGCGGCGGCCTGAAAAATGGCCATCCCGGTGGTTGCCGGGATGGCCTTGAGTTCAGGGAGGATCCGCGCCGGCCGTGCCGGAGGCGCGGCCGCACAGGGTTCCCGCACCCTCGGGAAAAGGTGCGCGAGCCGGCGGCGACACGAAAGGGGTACGCACAACGTCGCCGGCGGAAGCGAAATGGGCAAGGCGCGGCCGATTTCAAGCGGCCAGCCGGATCGCTCCGGCGCGCCGGCGCAACGCTCCGGCGATCAGGCCTCGGCGACCTCCGGCAGGCGGGCGCCGGCCGGGCCCTTGCCCTGCCTGACCTGGCGCGCGAACACCTCGCGGATCTGGCTGAGCGAGAACAAATGGGCGTAGATCGCCGCCAGCATGCCGCTCTGGTTCATCTTCCGCAGCTCGTCCCCGCGCAGCTCGCGCAATTTCTCCTCGTCGACCATCCGGAAGCCGCGATAGAGGAAGGGCTGTTCAGCGCCCTCCGGCTGGATGGAGACCTCGCCGTCCATCAGCAGGCCCGTCTTCGTCAGCTCCTCGATGAACGCCTGGGTGCGCTGGCCGGCAGTCTCGAACTGCTCGCAGAAGGCGAGGATGTTCCGGGTCGTCTCGGTCGGCTGGTCGCCTTCGAACAAGGCCTGGCCATCGGCATCCTCGGCGATGGCGCCCGCGCTCGGGTCGAAACAGAGCGACAGCTCGTCCGTGTCCGGGCGCAGCTTGGCGAGCAGGAACGGGTAGCGGCGCAAGTAAGCGGGAACGTAAATTTCCTTGTCGATCGGCCGCCCGTCGGCATCGAAAAAGGTGTTCACGCCCTCGTTGAGCCCGAGCAATGCCAGTGGGATCGGCGTTTCGCCGGCCGAAAAGATGATCGGGAAATGGCGCTGGACAATGGTGAACTCCTCGACCGTCACCGGCACCGCATGGGTCTGCCCGACCTGCGGCAGCGTGTAGCTCTTTTTCAGCTTCATCTTGCCGTGCTGGCCCGAGTTGAGCGCGTCGAGCGCATTGTAGAGCAGTGGCAGCTGGCCTGGGTTGGGCGCTTGGGTCGCCATGCGTTCCTTCTCCGTGCGGGGCGGGCGAAGAGCGCTTGACGCGCCTGCGGGCCGGCCTGAAATTCGTGGTCCCGAGCCTCTAGAAGCGCGCCCGCGCTTCCGCAAGCCCGTGACACCAGCGGCAAAAATTCATCGACGGTTCAATCCCCGCCGTGCAACGCTCCTCTTAGAGATGGGGACCCGTGCATGATCCTGACCGGCCTGGTCGGCCTGCTGTCCGCATTGCTGGCCGGGAGCGAGCCCGCGCCCGCGCCGCGCGAAGGCATCCCGACCATGACCGTCGAGGAGCGGCTGATCATCCGCGTGCCGGTGGCGCCGCGCCCGCGCCTCCGCATCCACTGGGAAGAAGAAAAAGGCCCCAAGTGCCTGGCGACCAAGGCCATCGCCCGCGCCTTCCTGTCGAGCCCCGACAGCATCGATTTCCTGCTGCGCGACCGCCAGCTGGTCCGCGCCCGGCTCGACAGCGACTGCGAGGGCCTGGATTTCTACGGCCAGCTCTACCTGCTGCCCAACGACGGCCGCATCTGCGCCCGCCGCGACAGCATTCGCAGCCGCAT
>JAKFFL010000081.1:0-2274 GCA_036675225.1 Sphingomonas sp.
ACCGGTTTTCACGCCGGCGTTTTTGGCCGATGGGTGTCTTTTTGCTCTTGAAATATCAAATTTTGGAGAGAATTTCGATGAACAGGGTTTTCAGTCGGGTGTGGAGCCGGTCATTGCAGGCGCAGGTGGTAGCTTCGGAATTGGCGGCCAATAGCGGCAAGAAGGCAGGGCGGACCCATCGCCAAGGCGTGCCGGCCCTGGGCGCACTGGTGCTCTCGGCGAGCTTCGTGCTGACGCCCAGCGTACACGCGGCTGACTCCCCGACGGCCGGAGACGCAACCGATGCGGTATGCGCCGATACGGCGCCCGCCGATGCGCAGCAGGCGGACCAGGCCGAGTGCGAGGCAGAGGCGCAGGCCGATGCCGGGATCATGGCGGTGGTCGACGACGCCTACATCAAGGTGAACGGCGCCGGCGACGGCAGCGACGACGCCACCATGACTGGCGAGGGCGCCATCGCCATCGGCAGCAGCAGCTGGGCCGCGGCCAATGCCACCACTGCGATCGGCTCGGGCAGCATCGCCTTCGGTCTGGGCGCCAGCGCCTTCGGCCAAGGCGCGATGGCCTTCGGCGACGCCAGCGTGGCGATCGGCCAGAGCGCTTATTCGGAAGGTCTCGGCAATACCGCTGTCGGCGCCTCGGCTTCGGCCTCGGCCGCGCAAGCCGCCACTGCGGTTGGCGCCCTGAGTGTTGCCCAAGGCCAGGGTTCGACCGCCATTGGCGGCGCAGCGGAGGCTTACGGCGACGGCAGTCTGGTCGCCGGTTTCGGCAGCGGCGCCAACGGCGAAGCGGGTGTGGCGCTGGGGGCGAACTCGCGCGCCGTGGCCGGCGACTTCGGCGTGGCCGTTGGCGGTTACAGCTATGCGATCGGCGAGGGCAGCGTCGGCGTCGGCGGCAATAGTCTGGCGAACGGCCAGCACACGGTGGCCGTGGGCCATAACGCCGCTGCCAACAGCGATGGCGCGATCGCCATCGGCGGCAGCGAATGGGTCGACCTGGACGGCGACGGCATGCCGGACGTGGGGGAGAGCACTTTGGCCGAAGGCCAGAACGCCATTGCCATCGGCAGCCTTGCCGGCGCCAGCGGCGACGGTGCGCAGGCGATCGGCGCGCAGGCGCAGGCCTTGGCCACCAACGCTACCGCCAGCGGATCGATGAGTCTGGCTGCAGGGGTGGACAGCACGGCCACTGGCGCCAACAGCGTCGCCAATGGCGTCGAGAGCAGCGCTTACGGCGCTAACAGCTACGCCGATGCCGATTACTCGACCGCTGTCGGCAGCGGCAGCTTGGCAATGGGCGAAGGTTCGTCGGCGCTCGGTGTCGGCGCCAATGCGCTCGGCACCGAAAGCGTCGCCAGCGGTTATGGCAGCGTGGCCACCGGCGAATATTCGATCGCGCAGGGCAGCGCCAGCCAAGCGCTGGGCGAAGCCTCGATCGCGATCGGCGTGCAGAGCGTGGCCAGCGGCGTGGACAGCATCGGCATCGGCGCCGGCAGCCAGGCGGGCGACTTCGGCACCGCTGTCGGCACGCTGAGCAATGCCTCCGGCTACGGCGCCAGCGCTTTCGGCGATAACGCCTGGGCGACGAACGACTTCTCCTTGGCCATGGGCGCCAATTCCACCTCGCTGGCGATTGGCGGGATCGCGATCGGTACCGACAGCTACGTCGATCCCAATGCCAACCACGGCATCGCTATTGGCAACCTCGTGATGGCGTACGGCAAGAATTCGATCGCCATGGGTGGTCTGTGGACCACCGCGGGCGCCGATGGTGCAATCGCCATCGGCGGCACCAAGGCTTGCACCGGCTTCATGTGCATCGAAGAGAACACCGCGGCCTGGGGCATCAACAGCGTCGCGCTGGGTGCCGGCGCGACGACCCAAGCGGACGGGGCCACCGCCTTGGGCAGCGGGGCCCAGGCCGGCGGTATCGATTCGATTTCGATCGGCATGGACTCCAGGGCGTGGACCGACAACTCCACCGCCATTGGCGCCCGCACCTATGCGATGGGCGACAACTCGGTCGCACTCGGTGCCGATTCGGTCACCTCTCGCGCCAACACCGTGACGGTGGGCAGCGAGTGGACCGGCATGACGCGCCAGATAACCGGCGTCGCAGCCGGTACTGAGGCCAACGATGCGGTCAACATGGCGCAGTTGGATGCGGTGGCCGGCGCCATGAACGATGACGACCACTATTTCTCCGCCGACGGTTTGGCCGACGGTAGCGACGATGCGGTCGCGGCCGGCGAAAACTCGATCGCCGCCGGCGCCA
>JAKFFL010000048.1:0-2226 GCA_036675225.1 Sphingomonas sp.
TTCATCGCCAAGCGTTTCCATCTGCCGCTGCACGCCGCTGACCAATTGGTCGATTTGCGCCGCGTCGATCTCGCGCTTGCGGCAGGCATGGCCGACGGCACGCTCCAGCTTGGCGCGGTCGAAGGGCTCACGCTTGCCGTCCTTCTTGACGACGGTGAGATCGCGCAACTGGACCCGCTCGAAGGTCGTGAAGCGGGCGCCACAGCCTTCGCACTGGCGGCGGCGGCGGATGGCAGCACCGTCCTCGGTCGGCCGGCTGTCCTTCACCTGGCTGTCTTCGTGCGCGCAAAAGGGGCAGCGCATCCGGTCCCGGCCCTAACCCTGGTAGATCGGAAAGCGGTGGCAGAGCTGGCGGACGCGGGCGTTGACCTCGCGCTCCACCGCGCCGTTATTGTCGACGCCGTTTGCCCGCAGCCCGTCGAGCACGTCGGCAACCATGTCGGCGATGTCGCGGAACTCGGGCACTCCGAAACCGCGCGTAGTGCCGGCCGGCGAGCCGACCCGGATGCCGCTGGTCTGCACCGGCGGCAGCGGGTCGAACGGCACGCCGTTCTTGTTGCAGGTGATGCCGGCATGCTCGAGGCTCTGGTCGGCGTCCCTGCCGGTCAGGCCGAGCGGGCGCAGGTCGACCAGCGCCAGATGGGTGTCGGTGCCGCCGGCGACGAGGTCGGCGCCGCGCTCCTTCAGGCGGTTGGCCAGCGCCTGGGCATTGGCGATCACCGCCTTGGCATAGGTCTTGAAGTCCGGCTGCAGCGCCTCCCCAAAAGCGACGGCCTTGGCGGCGATGACGTGCATCAGCGGCCCGCCTTGCAGACCGGGGAAGACGGCCGAATTGATCTTCTTGGCGATGGCTTCGTCATCGGTCAGCACCATGCCGCCGCGCGGGCCGCGCAGTGTCTTGTGGGTGGTCGTGGTGACGACATCGGCGAAACCGAAGGGGGAGGGATGCTCGCCGGCCGCCACCAGCCCGGCGAAATGCGCCATGTCGACGAACAGCAAGGCGCCGACATCGTCGCAGATAGAGCGGAAGCGGGCAAAGTCGAGGTGACGGGGATAGGCTGAGCCGCCGGCAATGATCATCCTTGGCTTATGCTCTTTGGCCAGCTGTTCGACCTCGTCGAAATCGACCAGGTGGTCGTCGCGCCGGACGCCGTACTGGACGGCATTGAACCATTTGCCCGACTGGGCTGGCGGGGCGCCGTGGGTGAGGTGACCGCCGGCGGCCAGGCTCATGCCCATGATGGTGTCACCCGGCTTCAGCAGCGCCATCATCACTGCGCCATTGGCCTGGGCGCCGCTATGCGGCTGGACGTTGGCGAAGCCGCAGCCGAACAATGCCTTGGCGCGCTCGATGGCGAGAGTCTCGACCGAGTCCGACGGTCCGCAGCCCTGGTAGTAGCGGCGGCCGGGATAGCCTTCCGCATATTTGTTGGTCAGCACCGATCCCTGTGCTTCGAGCACCGCCCGGCTGACGATATTCTCGGACGCGATCAGCTCGATCTGGGTCTGCTCGCGCTTGAGTTCCGCGCGGATCGCGTCCTCGACCGCTGGGTCGGCCTCGGCAAGGCCGCGGGTGAAGAATCCGAGGGGCTGAACGTGGGTCAAATCGGGCGCGGTGGCCATCAGTCGCTGTCCTGCAGGAGTTTGGAAAGCTGGTCGACGCGGCGCTGGTGGCGGCCGCCGGCGAAATCGGTGCCGAGAAAGGCGATGACGCAGGCCCGCGCCATGTCCTGGCCGATCAGCCGGCCGCCCATCGCCAGGACATTGGCATCGTTATGTTCGCGCGCAAGGCGCGCCGACAAGGGATCGTCGACGCGGGCGCAGCGGCAGGCGGGGTTGCGATTGACGGCGATCGAGATGCCGATACCAGAGCCGCAGATGGCGATGCCCTTGTCGGCGCGTCCTTCGGCGATTTCCTCGGCCAGGCGGGCGCCGAAGCGGGGATAATCGACGCTGTCGGTGCTGGTGGTGCCGAGGTCGGTGACGTCGTGGCCCGATTCGCGCAGCCAGGTCACGAGCGCGTCCTTGAGCTCAAATCCGGCATGGTCAGCGGCTAGGGCGATGCGCATGGCCCGTGACTAAGCCAAGCGCGGCGGATTCGCCAGCCTCAGGCGGCCAGCCTCAGCTCCAGCCGGTCCCAGATCTCGACCAGCGCGCCGACCAGCTCGTCCATCATCGGCTCGCTGTGCTGCGGCCCCGGCGTGAAGCGCAACCTTTCGGTGCCGC
>JAKFFL010000054.1:0-2225 GCA_036675225.1 Sphingomonas sp.
TTCGATGGCCTGCTCGGCCTCGTCGCTCAGCTTGAAGCCATCGGGGCCGAACAATTTGATGCCATTATCGGCGAACGGATTGTGGCTCGCCGAGATCATGACGCCAAGATCGGCCCGCATCGACGTCGTCAGCATGGCCACCGCGGGCGTCGGCATCGGCCCCAGCAGGACGACGTCCATGCCGACCGAGGCGAAGCCGGCGACCAACGCCGATTCCATCATGTAGCCGGACAAACGCGTGTCCTTGCCGATGACGACCCGATGGCGATGGTCGCCGCGCAGGAAATAAGTGCCCGCCGCCTGCCCGACCCGGAGCGCGGTGGCGGCGGTCATCGGCGGGCTGTTGGTCAGTCCGCGAATGCCGTCGGTGCCGAAGAACTTGCGCGTCATGGCGATGGTTTAGCGCGGCGCGCCTAGCGCCGATAGGCCTCGGGCAGCGTATTGGGCGTCAGGTCGCGGTAGCGGTCGCGAAGCTTGGTCTGGCGAGACTCGAGCGGCTGAGCGACGCCGTCGATCCATACTGCCTCGGCAGCGCTGGTCAGCTCCAGCGGATCGCCCGACCACAAGACGACATCGGCGCGCCTACCGCTCCTGAGGCTGCCGAGCTGCCCGCCGAGCCCGATCGCCTCGGCCGGGGCTGAGGTGATCATGGCCAAGGCGTCGCCCCAGCTGACTCCAGTGGCGCCGGGCACGCGACCGACGCCGACCAGATTGGCGGCATATTGGCGCTGGTTGAACAGGAAGCGGGTGTCATTGTCATCGATCATGCCGATCGACACCTTGACCCCGGCATTGCGCATGCGCCCGACGTTCGACCAGGTCGCCGCCAGCATCTCGAAGCTGGCGGGCAAATCATTGGCCGCCGAGGCGATTACCGGAATGCCCGATTCGGCGATTCGGTCGGCGACGGTCCAGCCCTCGGTGCCGCCGACGATGACCAGCTTGAGGCTTGGGAACTCGCGCTTGATGCGAATGACCTGGAGGATGTCGCTGGCCCGCTCGACATGGACAAGCAGATACTGACGGCCCTGCAGCACCGGCACCAAAGCGGCGGCGTCGAAGCGGGTCAGCAACACATCCTCGCTGCGCCGAGCGCTGGGCCCCACAAGCCGCGATTCATTGGGATCGCGGGCGATCGGGTCGCGGTCCGGTCCCGGCTCGGGCACGCCGCTCGATGAAATGGGAACGGCGAAGCGCTGCAGCTCGGCCGCTTCACGCAGCGCATTGCGGAACAGGACGTGCGCCGAAGCGCGAGAGCCGCCGGCGTTCGCCGCGCCGGCCTCGCCCAGCTCGACGAACTGGAACCGCCGGCGGGCGGTGATCGGGTCCATGTCCGCGCCAAGATCGATGACCGCGCCCTGGCCGGCGAAGATGTTGCGGGCGGCGTTGGGGGCGACGATGGCGCGGGTGACTCCATCGGCGCGATTGACGGGGATGGTCGTGGTCAGCGGATTGATCGCCGGCGCGACATCGATGGCGGCGCTGAACGGGCCGCTGCGGGCGACGTCGTCGGTGGTGCCGTCAGCCGATAAATCGACTTCGCTCAGGCCCAGCCGCGAAAAGCCGGCGACGATGCCAGGGGTCACCCACTTGCCGGTGGCGTCGACGATTTCGGCGCCGCGCGGAATTGGAACATTCGCACCGGCTCCGAGAATGCGGCCGTCGTGGATGACGACCGTGCCGCCGGCGATCGGCTCCGAGCCATCGCCGAGGGCGACCGTGCCGCCGGTAATGGCGATGGTCTGGGCGGCGAGCGGAGTGGCGGTCGCAAGCAGGGCGGCGGCCAAAGCGGAGCGGATCATTTGACGTCTCCCTCGCCCGGCTGGCCGAGCTCGAAGTCGCTGACCGGGCGCAGCCGCGGGTTGGCCGCATCGTACATCAGGGCGCCGTCGACCCAGACGCGGTCGGGCCGGGTGTAGGTGCTGAAGGGATTGCCGTTCCACAGCACGACATCGGCCATCTTGCCCGATTTGAGGCTGCCGGTCCGCTCGGCGATGCCGAGCGCGCGGGCTGGATTGATGGCGAGCCAGCGCCAGGCACTAGCATCGGTGATGCTGTGACCGGCGCGGCGGCCGTCGGCAAGCGCCTTGGCCGCTTCCTGGTTCAGCCGCTGGATGCCGTTGGCGTCGTCTGAGTGAACGATTGCGCAGGCCCCCGCCTTGTCGACGAACGGGATATTCTCCTTGATCCCGTCATAGGCCTCCATCTTGAAGCCCCACCAGTCG
>JAKFFL010000165.1:0-13379 GCA_036675225.1 Sphingomonas sp.
CCTGTCCGGCCCCCGCTACAATGAGTTCATCCAGTCCCAGAAGGTCCGGGTGATCGACGAGAATGGCGAGAATCTGGGCGTGATGTTTACGCGCGAGGCGATGGAGCAGGCCGCCGGAGTCGGACTCGACCTGGTCGAAATCTCACCCAACGCCGATCCGCCCGTCGCCAAGTTCCTCGATATCGGCCGCTACAAGTACGAGGCCCAGAAGAAGGCCAACGAGCAGCGCAAGAAGCAGAAGACGCAGGAGATCAAGGAGATCAAGATGCGTCCGAATATCGACGACCACGACTATGACACGAAAATGAAGAAGGTCGTCGAGTTCCTGGAAGATGGCGACAAGGTCAAGTTGACCATGCGTTTCCGCGGGCGCGAAATGGCCCACGGCCAGCTTGGCATGGCGGTGCTGCAGCGCGCATCGGAGCAGGTGTCCAACATCGCCAAGATCGAGGCCCATCCGCGCATGGAAGGCCGCCAGATGCTGATGGTGCTGGCGCCCAAATAAGGTGCATTGGCTACCCGCCGTTCGAGTCGATTATGTTGCATAAACGCCGCAGGGGCGCGGCAATCATCGTCGCGCGCCAGCGACGCTCGCTTTCATTCCTGTAAGCAGTCGATTAGCCTCCGGCTCCAATCCGCAACGCACGACGAAGATGCGCAGCGGCAATGGAGGGGAATATCATGCGCAAGTCGATCTGGCTGGTGTCGGCCGGTTTGTTCGCAATCTCGGCGCCGGCCTTTGCTCAGGACACGACTGAAGGCAGCACCTCGACCGCTCAGGAGGGCCCGACCGAGGCCGCGGCCGTCGAGCCGGCGGACGCCGAGGATGCGCCCCGCCAGGACGATGCGATCATTGTCACCGCCACCCGGCGCAACGAGGCGCTGAGCGACGTTCCTCTGGCCGTTTCGGCCGTCACCGGCGAGACCTTGCAGAACACCGGCGCGGTCGACATCCGCGGATTGAACCAGGTGTCGCCGTCGCTACTTGTCTCCTCGACCTCGTCGGAGGCCGGCGCCAGCGTTGCCCGGATCCGCGGCATCGGCACCGTCGGCGACAATGCCGGCCTCGAAAGCTCGGTCGCGGTGTTCATCGACGGCGTCTATCGCTCGCGCACCGGCACCGCCTTGACCGAGCTTGGCCCGGTCGACCGCATCGAGGTGCTGCGTGGCCCGCAGGGCACCCTGTTCGGCCGCAATGCCTCGGCCGGCCTCATCCATGTCATCACCGCCAAGCCGCGCTTCGCGCGCGAAATCTACGGCGAGGCGACGATCGGCAATTACGACATGCGGCGCGTCGAGCTGGGCGCGACCGGCTCCGTGACCGAATCGCTCGCGGCCCGGATCGACGGCATCTGGATGCAGCGCGACGGCTTCCTCGACGACGTCATCGGCGGCGGCGACTATAACGACCGCAACCGCTACCTCGTGCGTGGGCAGCTGCTTTATGAGCCGGACGAGAACTTGTCGGTCCGGCTCATCGCCGATTTCGCCAAGAAGAACGAGCAATGCTGCGCGGCCGTCTACCAGCCGACCGAGGACAAGGTCCGTACCGGCCCCAACACCTATCTGTCGCAGCCCTCGACCATCGATTTCATCCTGACCGGACTCGGCGGGACCATTCTCGACGATCCCTATGATCGCAAGATTTCGGTGACTCCGGGGCGCAGCTTCAATTCCGACGTCATCGATTATGGCGCGTCGGTCGAGGCGACCTATGATTTCGGTGGCGCCGAGCTGACCTCGATCAGCGCCTACCGCTACAACGATTATGAGCGCGGCCTCGACGCCGACTTCAACGACCTCGACATCCTCTACCGCGACGGCAGCGGCGGCTCGGCCAACACCTTCAAGACGTTCACCCAGGAATTGCGCCTGCAGGGCGAGCTGTGGGCCGGCCGACTCGACTGGCTGGTCGGCGCCTATTACGCCCATGAAAAGCTGAAGGTGGTCGACAATCTGGCCTATGGCGATGACTATGAGGCCTATGCCAACTGCCTCGCCATTTCCAACATAGCCGCGCTCGGGCAGACGCCCAGCCTGTTGTCGCCAACCTCGGCCAATTGCGTCAGCGCCGCCGCCGCCGGCGCGGCGCTCGCCAACCCCTTGTTCCCGGCTGCGCTCAAGCCCGGGCTTGGGCTTCTGGCCGGTTTCGCGCCGGGTCTCGGCGGCATCGGCGGCTTCGATGCGGTCAGCCTGGCCTCCGGCCTCGGCATGAACCCATTCAACAACGTCGCGGTTAACGATACGTTCGATCAGGTCAGCAGCAACTGGGCGCTGTTCACCCACAACATCTTCGAGATCACCGACGGCCTGAAACTCACCCTCGGCCTGCGCTACACGCATGAGGACAAAGACCTCGACATGCATCTCGAGGACAATAATGCGCTGTGCGCGGCGATCGGCAGCAACCCGCTCCACCCATTGTTCGCATTGCGGCAGATTGCCTGCGTGCTGCCGAGCGCGCCGGGAGGCGAATATTCGGCCGATGGCAACAAGCGGGAAAGCAAGTTTTCCGGAACCGCGGTGCTCAGCTGGAAGCCGATCGACTCGATCCTGACCTATCTGAGCTATTCCAAGGGCTACAAGGCCGGCGGCTTCAACCTCGACCGCTCGGCGCTGGTCCGGACCGGCGGCACCGGGGCGATCATCGACAACGACAGCACCCGCGCCCTGCGCTTCGATCCCGAGCTCAACGACGCTTTCGAAATCGGCCTGAAATATGACGGTCCGGGGATCGACGTGAACATCGCCTTGTTCCGGCAGGACTTCAAGGACTTCCAGCTGAACACCTTCAACGGCATCAATTTCGAGGTCGAGAACATCAACAGCTGTTCCGAGGGCCTTAATGGCGCCGATATCGATAACAGCGGCGCCACCGGCGATTGCGATTTGATTGGTGGCGAGGTGCGCTCCGGCGTGCGCTCGACCGGAATCGAGTTCGAGATCTTCACCCGGCCGGCGCGCAACATGAACGTCAACCTCGGCATCACCTATGCCGACACCCGCTACCGTGACGATCTGGTGGGTGCGTTCGGCGAGCCGATTTCGGCGCAGCTGTTCCAGCTCTCCAACCGGCATATCTCCAATGCTTCGGAACTGGTGACGACCGCATCGCTCAGCTGGACTCCGGAGATTGGCTCGAGCGGAATGCGCGGCCTGTTCTACATCGACGGCCGCCAGATGAGCGATTTCAACACCGGCTCCGATCTCGACATCGAAAAGCGGCAGAAGGGTTTCGGCGTCGTCAACGGCCGCATCGGCCTGCATGGCCGCGATAATCGCTGGGCGGTCGAGCTCTGGGCGCAGAACCTGCTCGACACCAAGTTCAAGCAGATCGCCTTCGACATGCCGTTGCAGGGCAGCTGCACGGAGCGTGGCGCGCTCAACAACTTCTGCTCGCCGACGCCAGGCCGCTCGACCCAATTGTTCGGCTCGTTCCTTGGCGAGCCGAGGACCTTCGGCCTGACCATCCGCGGCAAGATGTAATCCTGGTTCAAAGGGGGAGGGCCTCGCCGGCGACGGCGGGGCCCTTTTTCTTTGCTCAGGCGGCGCGGCTGCGAGGCTCCGAGGCCCCGGCCGCGGCGAGCAGCGCCTCGCGCAGCGCGGTCAGGTCGCTTGCCGCCAGCTTGGCCCCCGCGCTGCCCGTCAGATAGAATACGTCGACCGCCCGCTCGCCATAAGTGGCGATATGGGCCGATCGGATCTGCAGCGCCTGGCCGTGGATCGCCAGGGCCAGCCGGGCGAGCAGGCCTTCGCGGTCGCGGGCATTGACCTCGACGACTGTCGTCCGGGTCGATGCCTGCTCGGCCACGACCACCGACGGCGCGACCTTGAAGGCGGCCCGGCGGCGGGGCAGCGGCGGCGGCGCCGGTGGCGTCGGCAATGTTTCGGAGCCCAGCGCGGCCTCGACCGCCCGCACCAGCCGCGCCCGTAGCCGCCGCTCGCCATAGGCGCGCCGCTGCGCATCCTGGACCAGCAGATTGTCCAGCGCCATGCCGTCCCGGCTAGTGTGGATGCGGGCATCGACGATCGACGCGCCGGCGGCGGCGAGCCCGGCGCAAATCCGGTAGAAGAGGCCGGGCCGGTCGGGCGCGAAGACGCTGATCCGGGTCGCGCCGGCTTGCGGCTCGTCGGCGGCGACGATGCTTGGCAATGGCTCGCCGATCCGCGCCTCGGCCTCGGCGACCTGGCGGGCATTGGCGATCTGCCAGGCCGGCGGCTCGGCCAGCCAGTAACTGTCGGGCAGCCGGCGGACGTGGGCGCGTACCGCCTTTGCCTGCCAGCCCAGCGCCTCGGCCAGCGCCGCCTGCCGGACCTTGACCTCCTCGGCTCGCCCGCGCTGTTTGTGCCCAAGCCGCAGCCGCTCCTCGGCGGCGTCGAACAGGCTGCGCAGCAATTGCCGCTTCCAGTCGTTCCACGTGCCCGGGCCGACGGCGCGAATGTCGACCACGGTCAGCATCAGCAGCAGCCGCAACCGTTCGGGACTTTGCACCCTGCCGATGAAATCCTCGATCGTCTTGGGGTCGGCGAGGTCGCGCTTGAAGGCGGTCGCCGACATTAAGAGGTGATGGCGGACCAGCCAGGCAACCGTCTCGGTTTCGGCGGCGTCGAGGCCGAAACGCGGGCACAATTGCAGCGCCACCTGCTCACCGAGCAGGCTGTGGTCGCCCCCGCGCCCCTTGGCGATGTCGTGGAGCAGGACCGCGACATACAGTGCCCGCCGTGATCCGATCTGCCGGAACAGAGCGGTCGACAAGGGATGGTCGCGCGCCAGTTCGCCGCGCTCGATGCTCGCCAGCAGGCCGATCGCCCGGATCGAATGCTCATCGACGGTATAATGGTGGTACATGTCGAACTGCATCTGGGCGACGACGCGGCCGAAGTCCGGCACGAAGCGGCCGAACACGCCTGCCTCGTTCATCCACCGCAGCACGACGTCGGGCCGGTCGCGATTGGTCAGCACCTCCAGGAACAAGGCGTTGGCGGCGGGGTCGTCACGGACCCGGTCGACCAGCCGCGCGTCGCGCGCCGCCGCACGCATCGCTTTTGGATGCACTTCCAGGCCCTCGCGCGCGGCGATGGCGAACAGCTCGACCAGCCGCGCCGGCCGTTTCGCCAGGAACTTTTCGTCGGGAACCGACAGCCGGCCGCGGTCGAGCCTGAAGCCGTGCAATTTGGCCGGGCTGCGGCTGAAGGTCGGCAGTGCGAAGCGCCGGCCCTTGCGGCCCATCTGCTCGTCCAGCTGGGCCAGGAACAGGCCGGTCAGGTCGCCGACCGCCTTGGCTTGCAGGAAATAGAATTGCATGAACCGCTCGACGGCCGACTTGCCGGGCCGGTCGGCATAGCGCAGCGCCCGCGCGATCAGCGGCTGATATTCGAAGCTCAGCCGCTCTTCCGCCCGTCCGGCGGCGAGGTGCAGATGGCAACGCACCGCCCAGAAGAAGCGTTCGGCGCGCTCGAACCGGCGATATTCGCTGGCGCTCAGCAGGCCGGCCTCGACCAAGGCGGCGGGGTCGGCGGCGCCATGGAGATATTTGCCGATCCAGTAGAGCGCGTGCAGGTCGCGCAATCCGCCCTTGCCGTCCTTGACGTTGGGCTCGACGACGTAGCGGCTGTCGCCAAGCTTGAGGTGCCTTTTGTCGCGCTCGGCGAGCTTGGCGGCGACGAACTCCGCGCCACTGCCGGCGACGATCTCCTTGTGGAAGCGCGCGGCGCAGGCATCGAACAATTGCCCGTCGCCCCAGATCCAGCGCGCCTCCAGAAAGGCGGTGCGGATGCTGATGTCGTCGCCAGCCAGCACAATCAACTGGTCGCAATCGCGCACCGCATGCCCGACCTGCCAGTCCAGGTCCCACAGCAAATACAGCATTGCCTCGACCAGCTCCGCCGTAGCGCGATCGCCGGCGTCGGCCACCAGGAACATGAGGTCGACATCGCTGAACGGCGCCATCTCGCCGCGCCCGGTGCCGCCGAGGCCGACCAGCGCGATCGACCCATCGGCGGGCGGCCGGGCCACCAGATGGGACGCGGCGCTGTCGAAGGCCAGGCGCAGCAACTGGTCGGTGAGGAAGGCGTAGCAGGCTGCCGCCATGCGACCCCTCGCCGGCACCTGGGCAAGGCGGGTCGCGATTTCGGATCGGCCGGCTTTGAGCGCCTTGGCAAGGATACCGGCGATCTCGGCCTTTGCTCCCTTGGGCAGGCGCGCGATGTGCTCACCGAGCGCGCGCCGGTCGATGATGGCGCGGCGATCCTCGACCAGCTCGAAGCGGGCCGGCGGCATCAGCCGCGCTCCGCCGCCAGCCGCTTCAGCGTGTACAACGCCTCCAATGCCTCGCGCGGGCTGAGCCTGTCGGGCTCGAGTCCGTCGAGGGCCTCGAGCAAAGGGTCACCCGCCGCTTCCGGCTCGACGGCGGCGAACAAGGGCAGCTCGTCGAGGCCGGCGGCAATGCCGCCGGTCGCGTCGCGTCCGGCTTCGAGCTTCGCCAGCACCGATTTCGCCCGGGCGACGACGGCCGGTGGCAAACCGGCCAGGCGGGCGACGGCAATGCCATAGCTGCGGTCGGCGGGCCCGGCCGCGACTTCGTGCAGCAGGACCAGGTCGCCTTTCCATTCGCGGGCGCGGACATGGTGCAGCGACAGGCCGTCCAGCCGACCGGCAAGCCTGGTCAGCTCATGATAATGGGTCGCGAACAGAGTCCGCGCACGCACCGCGTCGTGCATCGCCTCGACCACCGCCCAGGCGATCGCCAGCCCGTCATAGGTCGACGTGCCGCGGCCGATTTCGTCGAGAATGACCAGGCTCCTCGGCGTTGCCTGGGCGAGGATGGCCGCCGTCTCGACCATTTCGACCATGAAGGTCGATCGGCCGCGGGCGAGGTTGTCCGATGCCCCGACCCGGCTGAACAGGCGGTCGACCAGCCCGATCCTGGCGCGCGCCGCCGGCACGAAGCAGCCGGCCTGGGCCATGATCGCGATCAGCGCGTTCTGCCGCAGGAAGGTCGACTTGCCGCCCATGTTGGGGCCGGTGATCAGCCACAGACGGTCGCTCGGCCCCAGGCTGCAATCATTGCCGATGAAGCGCTCGCCGGATTGCGCCAGTGCGCTTTCGACGACCGGATGGCGGCCGCCCTCGATCTCCAGGCAGGGCTCGTCGGTCAGCGACGGCAGGCACCATTGGCCTTCCGCCGCGCGGGCGGCATTGGCGGCGGCGACATCGATCCGGGCGATGGCGTCAGCGGTGGCGATGATCGCATTGGAGGCAGCGACAGCGAGGGCGGTCAGATCTTCCAGATGCGCGCCTTCGGCCGCCATCGCATGGGCCCCGGCCTCGACCACCCGCGCCGCTTCCTGGTGCAAGTCGGGCGAGTTGAAGCGGACGACTCCGGCCAGGGTCTGGCGGTGGGTAAAGCCGCTGTCGGCCTGCATCAGGCGATCGGCATGGCGGGCAGCAACCTCGATATGATAGCCGAGCACGGCATTGTGGCGGATCTTCAGCGACGCGACGCCGGTCGCCTCGCGGTAGCTGGCCTCCAGCGCGGCGATGGCGCGGCGGCCATCGGACGCGGCGACACGCAGCGCGTCGAGCGCCGCGTCATAGCCTCCGGCGATATAGCCGCCCTTGGTGGTGTCGATCGGTGGGGATTCGACTAAAGCCGCCGACAGATGATCGACTAGCGCCGCATGGCCGCCCAGCGCCGGCAGCAGCCGTTCGAGCAGGTCCGGCCGAACCGGCATCGTGTCGAGGTCGCTTCGCAGCATCGCGGCGGCGGCCAGGCCGTCGCGCAGCAAGGCAAGATCACGTGGGGACCCGCGCCCGGCGACTAGTCGGCCCAGCGCCCGGCCGATGTCGGGCATGGCCTTGAGCGCCTCGCGGACATGCTCCCGACGCAACTGGTCGTCGTGGAAGAATTGCACCAGCGCCAGCCGGGCCTCGATGGCGCCGCGGTCGAGCAGTGGCGCCGACAGGTCCTCGGCCAGCAGGCGGCGGCCCGGCGCGGTCGCGCAGCGGTCGATCTCGCCGAGCAGGCTGCCGGCGGCCGGTCCGCTGGCCGAGCGGCAGATCTCCAGGCTGTCGCGGCTCGCCGGGTCGATCGCCATATGCGCGCCGCGCGTGACCCGCCGGGGGGCGGACAGCAAAAGGCCCGAATCCTTCTGGGTGGCGCCGAGATAGGCAAGCAGGCCGCCGGCCGCGGCCAGCTCGGCCCGGCCAGGTCCGCCGAAGCCGTCGAGGGTGGCGACCGCGAACCGCGCCTTCAGCGCGCGTTCGCCGGCCATGCTGTCGAAGCCCCCCTTGCCGGCGCCGGCCCGGATTCCGGGCTCGGGGGAGTTGGTAATGGTCTCGGCCGGCCCGATCCGGGCGAGCTCGGCCGCCAGCTCGCCTTCACCGCAGGCAATCAGCTCGAACCGGCCGGTGGAAATGTCGGCGGCGGCGATGCCCCATTCGCCTGCCCCGGACGCGGATCCGGGGTCGCCCACGTGTGCGACTGCTGCCAGCCAGTTGGCTGTGGCTGGTGCCAGCAGCGATTCCTCGGTCAGCGTCCCCGGCGTCACCAGCCGGACGATCGCCCGTTCCACGAGCGCCTTCGAGCCGCGAGCCTTGCGGGCCTCGGCGGGGCTTTCGATTTGCTCGGCGATGGCGACTCGGTAGCCACCTTTGATCAACCGGGCGAGGTAGGATTCGGCGCTGTGCACGGGCACGCCGCACATGGGCACCGGCTCGCCGCCGTCGGCGCCGCGCTTGGTCAGGGCGATGTCGAGGCAGGCGGCGGCGGCCTTGGCATCGTCGAAGAACAATTCGAAGAAATCGCCCATGCGATAGAAGAGCAGGGCATCGCCGGCCTCGGCCTTCAGCCGATGGTATTGCACCATCATCGGGGTCTGGGCGTCGGATCGGGCCATCGCCGTCGAGTGGTAACGGCAAAGCGTTCGCCGCGCGAGGGTGACTCTGGCGGCAAAAGGCCGCTAAAGCCCGCCGCGACAGCAACGCGAGGCGGCATGGAAAGCAACGTCAAATTCACCCGGGAAGAGGCGCTCGATTTTCACGCGCGCGGCAGGCCGGGCAAGATCGAGATCGTCGCCACCAAGCCGATGGCGACCCAGCGCGACCTCAGCCTCGCTTACTCGCCGGGAGTCGCCGTCCCGGTCGAGGAGATCGCCGCCGACCCGGGCAAGGCCTATGACCTCACCGCCAAGGGCAATCTGGTCGCCGTCATTTCCAACGGCACCGCCATCCTCGGGCTCGGCAATCTCGGCGCCTTGGCCTCGAAGCCGGTGATGGAAGGCAAGGCGGTCCTGTTCAAGCGTTTCGCCGATGTCGATTCGATCGATCTCGAGGTCGACACCGAGGACGCGCAGAAATTCATCGACGCGGTGGCGCTGCTAGGGCCCAGCTTCGGCGGCATCAATCTCGAGGACATTGCCGCCCCGGACTGCTTCGTCATCGAGCAGACGCTCAAGGAGCGGATGAACATTCCGGTGTTTCACGACGACCAGCACGGCACCGCGATCATCACCGCCGCCGGCCTGATCAACGCGCTTCACCTGACCGGCCGGGCGTTCAAGGACATCAAGGTGGTGTGCAACGGCGCCGGCGCCGCGGCGATTGCCTGCACCGAATTGATCAAGGCGATGGGCGTGCCCCACGGCCAGGTTACCATGTGCGACCGCAAGGGAGTCATCCACAAGGGCCGGTCCGACCTCGACCAGTGGAAGTCGGCCCACGCCGTTGACACCGACGCCCGGACCTTGGGCGAAGCTCTTGTAAACGCTGATGTTTTCCTCGGACTTTCGGCGGCCGGCGCATTGCGGGCGGATATGGTGCTCGCAATGGCGCCGAACCCGATCATCTTCGCCATGGCCAATCCCGACCCGGAAATCCTGCCCGAGGACGCCAAGGCGGCGCGGCCCGACGCGATCATCGCCACCGGCCGCTCGGATTATCCCAACCAGGTCAACAACGTCCTCGGCTTCCCCTTCATCTTTCGCGGCGCGCTCGACGTGCGGGCGACCGCGATTAACGAGGAAATGAAGATCGCCGCCGCCCAGGCGCTGGCCGCGCTGGCGCGCGAGGCCGTGCCCGAGGAAGTGGCGGCGGCTTATAGCGGCAAGGTTCACAGCTTCGGGCCCGATTACATCATCCCGGCGCCGTTCGACCCGCGCCTGATCGAAATCGTGCCGTGCGCCGTCGCCGAGGCGGCGATGAAGACCGGGGTCGCGCAAAAGCCGATCGAGGACATGGACGCCTACCGCCAGTCGCTGCGGGCGCGGCTCAACCCGACCGTCTCGGTCCTCAGCCTCGCCTATGAGGCGGCCCGCGCCAATCCCAAGCGAGTCCTGTTTGCCGAGGGTGACGAGCCCAACGTCCTGCGCGCCGCCATCGCCTTCAAGGAGGGTGGCTATGGCACGCCCGTTCTCGTCGGGCGCGAGAACGTCCACGAGATGCTGCGCGAGCTCGGGGTCGACACGCCGCAGGACTATGAGGTTCTGAACAGCCGCAATTCACCCCTGGTCGGGCGCGCGGTCGACTTTCTTTACGCCAAGCGCCAGCGCCACGGCATGCTCCGGCGCGAAGCCGAGCGGATGGTCAACCAGGACCGCAACACCTTCGCCGCCGCCATGCTGGCGCTTGGCGAGGGCGATGCGATGATCACTGGCACGACCCGCCCGTTCAGTCAGTCGCTGGCCCAGGTTCGGACCGTGATCGACGATGAGGAAGGGACAGCGCCGTTCGGCATCAGCGTCATCGTCGGTCGCCACCGGACGGTGATGATCGCCGACACGGCGGTGACCGAGCGGCCGACGGCCGAGCAGTTCGCCGCCATCGCCATCCGCTCGGCGGCCTTCGCCCGCCGCATGGGGCAGGAGCCGCGCGTCGCCTTCATCTCCTACACCACCTTCGGCAACCCGCCCGGCCGCCATATCGAGGCATTGCGCGACGCGGTGAAAATGCTCGACACGATCGTCACCGACTTCGAATATGAAGGCGAGATGGGTCCCGACGTCGCCCTCAATCACGACATGCAGGCGAAATTCTACCCGTTCAGCCGGCTGACTGGATCGGCCAACATCCTGATCATGCCCGGCCTGCAATCGGCCAACATCTCGTCGAAGCTGTTGCGCGCCATCGGCGGCGAGAGCGTGCTTGGGCCCTATCTGATGGGCATGGCGCTACCGGTCCAGATCGCGCCGATGACGGCCAGCTCGTCGGACCTGGTGACGCTGGCGGTGCTAGCCGCTGGCGGCGCCGATGCCATCCGCCGACCCAAGAAAGCGACCGCTTAAAGCCTCTCCGCGCTCGACACCGGATCGGCCGAGCGCAACGCCGCCAGCAGCGAGTGGAGGTGCGCTAGATCGTGCACCTCGACGTCGAGGTGAAAGGTCTGGAAGCTGCCGTCACGGTGCGCCAGATGCAGGTTGATGATGTTGGCCGCCTTGGCGCCGAGGATCCCGGCCATTGTGCCAAGTGCGCCCGGCACGTCGCGCAGGATGACGCTGAGCCGCGCCGTGCCGCCGTCGGATTCGTCGCCCCAGGCGAGGTCGAGCCAATCGGCGTCGATGCCCGAGGCCAACCGGTCGCAGCCGATGACATGGACCTCGATGCTCTCGTCCTCGCGGCGCAGGCCGACGATGCGGTCGCCGGGGATCGGGTGGCAGCATTCGGCCAGATGATAGGCGACGCCGGGTGTCAGCCCCTTGATCGAAATCGCCTGGCGCTGCGCCGGCGGGCGCGAGGCGACATCGCTCCCGGCCGAGCCCGGCATCAGCGCCTCCATCACCGCTTCGTCGGAGATGCGCTTGCGGGCGATGTCGATCATCAGCGCGTCGGCGTCCTCCAGCTTCAGCTTCTTGATTGCGCGGCCGAGCGCCTCGGACGCCAGCGGCGCCGGCAGCCGGCCGACGATCTCGTCGTAGATCTTGCGGCCCAGTTCGATCGTCTCGTCGCGCTCCTTGTGGCGGACGAAGCGGCGGATCGACGATCGCGCCTTGCCAGTGGCGACGAAGCGCAGCCATGACGGTTGCGGGTGCTGCGCTTCGGAGGCGAGGATTTCGACCTGGTCGCCATTTTCGAGCAGGGTTCGCAACGGAACCACCCGCCCGTTAACCTTGGCGCCGACCGTCTGGTCGCCGAGTGCGGTATGGACGGCATAAGCGAAGTCGACCGGGGTCGCGCCCTTGGGCAGCTGGATCAGCTCGCCCTTGGGCGTGAAGGCGAAGATGCGGTCCTGGTACATCGCCATTCGGGTATGCTCGAGCAGCTCCTCGGGGCTGTCGGCATGGTCGAGGATTTCGACCAAATCCTCGATCCAGGGAACATGAAGGTCTGCGCCCGGCTTGCCTTCCTTATAGGCCCAGTGGGCGGCCAGCCCGCGCTCGGCCTGGGCATGCATGGCGCGGTCGCGGATCTGGATTTCGATTCGCATCTTGGAATCATGGATGACCGAGGTGTGTAGGGACCGGTAGCCGTTGCGCTTGGGCGTCGAGACAAAATCCTTGAAGCGGCCCGGCACCATCGGCCAGCGCTCGTGGATCAGCCCCAAGGCGCGATAGCATTCGGCGACGTCGGCGACGATTACCCGGAAGGCCATGACGTCCGACAATTGCTCGAAGCTGATGTGGCGCTCGGCCATCTTCTTCCAGATGGAGAAGGGATGCTTCTCGCGGCCCGTGACCTCGGCCTCCAGGCCGTGGTCGGCAAGGTGCAGCTGCAGCCCCAGGCCGATTCGGCTGACGAGGTCGCCGCCGCTGTCGTGCAATTGCTTCAGCCGCCGCGTGATCGAGGCATAAGCGTCCGGCTCCAGTTCGCGGAAAGCCAAAGTCTGCATCTCGTTCATGATTTCGTACATGCCGATCCGCTCGGCCAGCGGCGCGTAAATATCCATCGTCTCTTTGGCGATGCGCCGGCGCTTCTCCTCGCTCGGAACATGGTGCAGCGTGCGCATGTTGTGCAGGCGGTCGGCGAGCTTGACCAGCAGCACGCGGATGTCGTCGGACAAAGCGAGCAGGAACTTGCGCAAGTTCTCGGCGGCGCGCTCATTCTCGCTCTGCGCCTCGATCTTGGACAATTTGGTGACGCCGTCGACCAGGCGGGCGACGTTGGCGCCGAACAGTTTCTCGATCTGTTCAGGGGTTGCGACCGTATCCTCGATGGTGTCGTGGAGGATGGCGGTGACGATGGTCTCGTCGTCGAGCTTCAAGTCGGTGAGGATTCCGGCGACTTCGATCGGGTGGCTGAAATAGGGGTCACCGGAGGCGCGGACCTGGGCGCCGTGGGCCTTCATCGAGAAGACGTAGGCGCGGTTGATGAGGCCTTCGTCGGCATCGGGGTCGTAGGCCCGGATCTTCTCGATCAGCTCATATTGGCGCAACACGCCTCTATGTGG
>JAKFFL010000047.1:0-2166 GCA_036675225.1 Sphingomonas sp.
CGTTGAGAACAACGGCGACATCGACGCCGCCGCCGAGTGGCTGCGCAAGTCCGGCCTGGCCAAGGCCGACAAGAAGGCCAGCCGCATCGCCGCCGAAGGGCTTATCGTCGCGGCGCAGGACGGCGGCAAGGCCGTGCTGGTCGAGGTCAATTCCGAAACCGACTTCGTGGCCAAGGACGCCAACTTCCTCACCTTCGCCAACGCCGTCGCCCAGGCCGCCCTCGCCTCCGGCGCCGTCGATGCCGAAGCGTTGAAGAATGCCAAGCTGCCTTCCGGCGAGACCGTCGAGGAAGCCCGCGCCGCCGTCATCGCCAAGGTCGGCGAGAACGTGCAGGTGCGCCGCCTGGTCCGTATCGACAGCGCCAACAACGTCGCGGCTTACATCCACGGTGGCCGCATCGGCGTGCTGACCGAACTGAAGGGCGGCGACGCCGACCTCGCCCGCGGCATCGCGATGCACGTCGCGGCGATGAACCCGCCGTACAACAAGGCCGCCGACGTCCCCGTCGATTTCGTCGCCAAGGAAAAGGAAATCGAGCTGGCCAAGATGTCCGACAAGGACAAGTCCAAGCCGGCCGACATCCTCGAGAAGATCATCAGCGGCAAAATCGCCAAGATCGTCAACGAGGTCACCCTGTACGGCCAGCCCTACGTGCTGAACACGGACCAGACCGTCGAGGCCGCGATGAAGGCCGCCGGCGCCGACGTGGTCCGCTTCCAGCGACTCGCCGTCGGCGAAGGCATCGAGAAGGTGGTCGAGGACTATGCCGCCGAAGTGGCGAAGGCGATGCAGGTCTGACCTGGACCGCGCAACGCGCAAGACACGAAAAACCCGCGAGCGATCGCGGGTTTTTTGTTGCGGCGCCATCCCGACTACACTGCCTTGGCTCCAGCCACCGGGTTGTTCATGCGCAGCAAGAAATCGAAGGCGACTTCCGTCGACATCGCGCATCGCGCCGGCGTCTCGCAGGCCACGGTGTCGCGGGTGCTGCGCGGCAGCCCGCTGGTGAACCCGGACACGCGACAACGCGTCATGGCGGCGGTGCAGGAGCTCAACTACAAGGTCGACCGGCGCGCATCGAGCCTGCGCACGCAGCGCTCGGGAACATTGGCGCTGCTGCTGTTCGAGGACCCGACCCCGGACGAGTCGCACATCAACCCGTTCTTCCTGTCGATGCTGGGCTCGATCACCCGCGCCTGCGCGCGCCACGGCCACGACCTGCTGGTGTCGTTCCAGCAGTTGTCCGACGACTGGCACGCCGACTACGAGGACAGCATGAAGGCCGACGGCCTGATCCTGCTCGGCTACGGCGACTACGTGCCATACCGCAGCAAGCTCGAGAAGCTGGTCGAGCAGAAGACGCATTTCGTGCGCTGGGGCGCGGTGCAGGCCGGACAGCCGGGCGTGTCGATCGGCTGCGACAACGTCCAGGGCGGGCGCCTGGCGGGAGAGCACCTGAGCAGCCGCGGGCGCAAGCACGTGGCCTTCCTCGGCGGCGCGTCGAGCCATTGCCCGGAATTCCTCGAGCGCTACCGCGGCTGCGAGGCCGCCCTGCGCGATGCGGGCCTGGCGATGGACCCGGAGCTGCAGGTGGACGCCGAAACCTCGGAAGAGGCCGGTTACGCCGCGGCCGTCACCCTGATGGAGCGTGGCAAGGAATTCGACGCGGTCTTCGCCGCCAGCGACCTGATCGCGATCGGCGCAATGCGCGCTTTCGCCGAGCATGGCCGCCACGTGCCCTGGGACATCGCCGTGGTCGGCTTCGACGACATTCCCACCGCGCGCTTCGCCACGCCGGCATTGACCACCGTCGCCCAGGACACCGCCCGCGCCGGCGAGCTGCTGGTCGAGACCCTGCTCAAGCTCGTCCACGACCAGCCGGCGGAAAGCACGATGCTGCCGACTTCGCTGGTGGTGCGCCGCTCCACCGGCATCGGCTGAGCGGTCTCGAACCTCAGTCGCGAGGACGCGCGCCGGTTTTCGCGCGCTCCAGGGCCTTCGCCAGCGTCGGTGAGGTGACTGCCGCATCGAGCAGCAGCACCTCGACGCCATGCGCCGGCACCGTGGCCTGCAGCGCACCCCTTTCTCCAACGTCAATCTCGTCGCCCGCGATCGCCGCACGCCAGCGCCCGGCTTGCAGGTGTTCGCTCACGGCGAATGTGGCG
>JAKFFL010000176.1:0-12957 GCA_036675225.1 Sphingomonas sp.
GACCCTTGCTAACTTGCTGATTCCAACCACTTTATCGCTCGGCAGATAAGCGATCGCCGCCTTGCCGATGATCGGCGCCAGATGATGCTCGCAGTGGCTTTGGAACGGAATGTCCTTGAGCAGGATGATCTCGTCATAGCCGCCGACCTCCTCGAAGGTCCGCTGGAGGTGCAGCGACGGGTCTTCCTGATAGCCGCGGGCATATTCGCGCCATGCCCGCGCCACCCGCGCCGGCGTGTCGAGCAGGCCCTCGCGGTCGGGGTCGTCGCCGGCCCAGCGGATCAGCCGGCGCACCGCCTCGGCGACGTCCTCGGGCACTTTCACTTTCGCCGCCGGAGTCACCAGATCGCCATCTTCGGGACTGCAGGTCATCCATCAAGCTCCGTCGCGATGTCGGCCGCCACCGCCGCCGCCTGCCCGCGTATATCGGGAACGGCGATGATCTCCCAATGTTTCCCCTTGGTCATTGGCCCGACCGCCCAGGCCCTGACGGCGGCGCGGTCGCGTTCGTCGACCTCCAGCCCCATCCCCAGCCGGTCGATCGCCACCAGCCGGTCATCGATCATCTGCCGCAGCACCGGGTTTTGGGTGCGCACCATGGCGCCGAGCGGCCCGGTGCAGTTGACGACGGTGGCGAAGTGGCGAGTCTCGCTTCGGCCGGTGCCGCGGCGAGCGATGTCGACTTCGACCCCGGCTTCGCTCTCGCGGATCGCCTGCACGCGGCCGGCGGCGATCTCCAGCCGGTCCTCGCCCACCAGTTGCTTCATCCGCTCCGCAACCTGCGGCGCGATGCGGTGGCGGTGGACGTCCCACCACGGCCGCGCATGGCGCAGGAACCGCGCCTGCTCCGCCTCGCCAAGGCCCTGCCAGATGGCGCGGCTGTGCGGCCGCAGGGCATCGACCGCGCCGCGCCAGCCGACCTCGCCGCCGCGCCGGCGAAGCCATCGCCACAGCGCCAGCATATTGCCCTGCGGCACCGCATCGCCTTCCACCGGCGCCGGCTCATGCGGCGCATGGCCGCGCGGCATCTGCCCGCGCCGCGACAGAGCGACGATCCGGCCCCGGTGGTCGTTGGCATCGAGCGACAAGATGAGGTCGACCGCGGTCAACCCGGTGCCGAGGATGAGCACATCGCCTTTGCTCCCCGCCAGCCGCTCAACCGCCACTTGCGCCTCGGACCCCCACGGATTGTTGATAAATCGCTCGGGCGAAACGCCTTGCCCGACCGCCATTGGCGCAGGCGCCTGGTTGCCGATCGCCAGCACCAGCGCCCGGGCATGAACTTCGCGGCCATCGTCCATCGCGACCCTCCAGCCTTGGTCGTCGGGCACTGCACTGACCGTGGTGGCTTCCACCGGCGTCACCAGGCCATTGCCAACCGCTTCGCCCAGGATCGTGTCGAGATAGCGCCCGAACCGCCGGCGCTCGGGGAAATCCCCGGCCAATCCGCCTTCGGCCTCGATGACGCGGGCGAAGTCCTCGGGCTCGTCGGGCCAGGCGCTCATCATTTCGGCGCGGACGTTGAGGACATGCGCCGGCTCGCGCGTCGAATAGGCGATACCGCGGCCGATCCGGCCAGCGCCCTCGATCAGCGCCGAGCTTATCCCCAGGCGGGCCAGCTGTGCCGCCACCATCGTGCCGGAAAAACCGCCGCCAATGACGGCGACATCAGATTTCATAGTCGGGCCAGGTCTCCGGGTTGGAGGCGCCAGTGCGACGCTTGACCATATGATCGTGGAGCCGCTCGACGGTGCGGCCGGCGGTCTCGGTGAACCAGCCGGGCACGATGGCGTGGACGACGCAGGCGGCGCCGGCAGCGATCATCTGCGCGCCAATGCGGGCGGCGCCGGCGCCATGTTCCAGCCACCCCATTCCAAGCGAGCGTGGATGATCGACGAACAGTCGGCCAAGCATATCGGCACTCCCCCTTTTCGTCGTGATTCCCATATCTTTTGGTGGCCCCGGCAGGACTCGAACCTGCGACCTTTGGTTTAGGAAACCACTGCTCTATCCGGCTGAGCTACGGAGCCAACGCGCCCCGCATAAGGGCCGGCATCCGCCGAATCAATCGACCGCTGCGATCGGCCGGCGGTGCTTCAACGCCGGGACTCGTGACCGCACTTCGTTAATGCGGCCCAGGTCGATCTCCGCGAAATGGACGCCGTTGCCGTCGCCGGCATTGAGCAGGACCTCGCCCCAGGGGTCGATGACCAGGCTGTGGCCATAGGTCTGCCGCCCGTCCTCATGACTGCCGCTTTGTGCCGCCGCGACGACGAACAGCCCGGCCTCGATCGCCCGTGCCCTGAGCAGGATTTCCCAATGCGCCTTGCCGGTCGGGACCGTAAAAGCAGCCGGCACCGAGATCATTTCCGCGCCCGCTTCCGACAGTCGCTCGAACAGGGCCGGAAAGCGGACGTCGTAGCAGATCGTCAGCCCCAGCGCTCCGACCGGCGTGCCGCGGACCAGGACCGCCCGCTCGCCGCCCTCGTAAACCGCCGACTCGCGCCAACTCTCGCCGGTCGGCAAATCGACATCGAACAAATGGATCTTGTCATAGCGGGCGCGAATTTCGCCATCATCGTCGATGACGAAACCGCGGTTGACGAACCGACTTTCGGAACCCTTGAGCGCCAGTGACCCGAGCTGGAGCCAGATGCGATGGGCACGCGCCGCCTCCCGGACGGCCTTCAAGACCAGGTCATCAGCTTCCGTTCGCACGTTTTGGCCGGCCCGTTGCCGGTCGCTGTCGAGCAAGCCCGACATTTCCGGCGTGAACAATATTGCCGCGCCACCCGCCGCCGCGGTCTCGACCGCGGCCGTCAGCGTGGCTGCATTCGCCCGCGGGTCGATGCCGGTACGGGCTTGATAGAGCGCGATGCGTGTCATCGGGCGCTGAGCAGTGCGTCGAGCTGGCCACTTCCATCAAGCTCGAACAGATCATCGCAGCCGCCGATATGCCGGCCGTCGATGAAAATCTGGGGGACCGTCATGCGTCCGCCGGAGCGATCGATCATCTCCCGCCTCTTATCGCCGCCGAGATCGACCGAAACCTCGTCCGGCTCGACACCCTTCTGCTTCAGCAAGGCCTTCGCCCGAAAGCAGTAGGGACAGGTCATCTTGGTATAGATTTCCACCTTGGCCACTTGCCACGCACTCCACGCCATTGGTTCGCGTTCTAACGCACGAATTGCGCCGGCCGCACCACCCGCGCCCAGCAGAGCAAATCGATCCCGCTCGCCCCGGCACGGCGCAGCACCTTGGCGCAGGACAAGGCGGTGCTGCCGGTCGTCAGCACGTCGTCGACCAGAATGATCTTGCGCCCGCGAACGGCCTCGCCGGCAACCGCGAAGGCGCCCGCGACCTCGCGCCGCCGCTGCGTCGGGCTCATCCCCTTGAGCGCCGATGTCCGCTTCCGGCGCCGAAGCACGAAGGGATTGTGGTCGAGGCCGCACTGGCGCGCCAGTTCGCGGCCAAGCAACGCCGACTGGTTGAAGCCCCGCGCCCAAAGGCGGCTGCGATGCAATGGGACCGGGACGAGCAGCGGATCGTCCGTCTCGTCCAGCAATGGCCGCATGTAGCGCGCCATGGTCTTGGCCAAGGCGACCTTCCGGGAATATTTGAGTCGCAGCGGCAGCGTCCGGGTCGTCTCGCCATAAGCAACCGCGGCACGGGTCCGGCCGATGATCGGCGGCTTCGCCAGGCAGGCCGCGCATGTGCCGGCATCGGTCGCTTCGAGCGGCTGTCCGCAGGCAACGCATCCGCCATCGCCGAGCCATTCGATCTGCCGCCAGCAACTGTGGCAAAAGCTGTGCAGCTCGCCGGTGATCGTGCCGCACCCGGGGCAGCGTGCAGGCAAGGCCAGTCCAATGGCCCAGTCCGCGGCGGCCTTGATCGATGGCGGGAGCAGGTTCATCCGGCCTTGTCGCCTCGCCGCGCGCGTCGCACAAGCGCTTCGTGCCCGCGCCCCTTTTCGACCATCGCCTTCGCGCGCTGCGCCGCGACCGGGCAGCAAGAATGGGCGTCGACCATTTCCTGTATGACCGGGCATTCGACGATTGCGTGGAACGGCTGGCGGACATCCGGGCAGAATTTCCGGATATGTTGCTGGCGGGATGCCCGAACCCGGCCTGGCCCCGGCGGCTGGGATCATCGCGCGTCGTCATCGTCGACCCCGGTCCAGCCATGGCCGAGGAGGCCCGCGGGCTTGTCGCCGATCTCGAATCCCTCCCCTTCGAGCCCAACAGCTTTGACCTCTGCCTGTCCGTCGGCCTGCTCGACACCGCCAATAGTCTTCCACTAGCCGCAGCGGCGCTCAACCTGATCCTGAAGCCGGGCGGCTTGCTGCTCGGCGCCGTCGCCGGCGGGCAAAGCCTTCCGTGCCTGCGCCAGGCGATGCTGGCCGCGGACGCAGTCACTGGATCGGCCAGCCCGCATGTCCATCCGCGCATCGAGGCGCCGGGCCTGGGCGAGCTGCTGACGGCCGCTGGCTTCGTCATGCCGGTGGTCGATGTCGACCGCGTCGAACTCGGCTATGACTCGCTGGACGTGCTGGTGCGCGATCTGCGGGCAATGGGTACGACCAATGTCCTCAATGCGCGGTCTCCGCGAATGATGAACCGTGCCGCGCGCAACGCCGCACGGGCGGCATTCCTCGGCGGGAAGGCACGTACGACCGAGCGGATCGACATCCTGCATTTCGCGGCCTGGAAGGCTGATTGAAAGGTACGGCAAGCGACCCGTTAATCACACTCGCGGAACATTCTGTTAACCCCTCAAGAGCTAATCCAGTGCAGTGGACCAGGACCAGAGGAGGGTGGCGTGCTCGCTATCCGGACGATCACGCATCGGCTTCGCAAGGACAGGCGAGGCGCGACTGCAATTGAATATGGCTTGATCGCGGCACTCATCGCCATTGCGATGATTAGCGGGCTCAAAGCCCTCGGCGGCGGCTCCGGCGGTATGTGGGGCGACCTCGGTAATACCGTGCAGGAAAAGATGTAGGCATCTATCCAGCCGATTGATGATCCGCGCCTGGCCGTCGGTCAGGTGCGGCGCGTCCCGTAGATTACAACCTTCAGCTTTTGCCCGGGTACCAGCCGGGCGTTCGCCGCAAGGCCATTCAGCGATAGAAATCGCTCGAGCTGGTAATCGCGATAGGCCATTCGCCGTGACAGGCTTTGGACCGTGTCCCCGGGTGCGACCGTTACCACATCGATGATCCTCGGCCGGATCGCCGAAGCCTCCTGCGGCGTGATCCGGCGCAGCGAATTGACCAGTGGCGTGAACGGCCCGATCCCGGCCCCGGCCCTCGTCAGCATGACGAAATGATAGGCGCGGTCCGGCGCCCACCGATAGGCCATGACGCTGACGTCGACCCCGCCCGACGACGTACTCGCGCGGCCGATCGCATACATCGCGGGGATGCCATTGATCATCGTCTGGCGCGGCGGCGCCATCGCCACCTGCCCGCGCCCTTCCGT
This sequence comes from Sphingomonas sp., assembly GCA_036675225.1. Classification (GTDB taxonomy): domain Bacteria; phylum Pseudomonadota; class Alphaproteobacteria; order Sphingomonadales; family Sphingomonadaceae; genus Sphingomicrobium. The sequence continues at coordinate 5,481 of JAKFFL010000176.1, forward strand.
CAACTGGTAGATGACCTGGCTGATGTAAGCGGGGAGATCGCCATTGAATCGACCGGTGCTGAACTGCGCCTGCCCGGCGGAGCCGGCAATGCTGACGGCCCTGGTCCCGTTCTGCATGAGATAGCCGGTCGGCACTATGAACTGGAAGCCCAGGTCGGGATGGGTGAAGCTGCGCCCATCGATGACGCCCTGCGCCGGATCGTCGCCGACATAGACGCCTTCGAGCTGGGCCAGGAACTGATCGCGGTTGCGTAACCCCCGGCCGGCGCGGCCGCTACGCTGCGCTTCGGCTTGTGCCCGCTGGGTACGGTTGACGCTCAGCGGATGGGTGCGCGCCCACTCCGGCGTCGACCTTTGGTCCCGGCCCTGGATGCGTGCCTCGAGATCCGTGGACCGGCCGATCGCGGCGAGCATCGTCGCTGCGGCAAACGGATCGTAGCCCGCTGAAACCATGTAGCGCATGCCCAATGTGTCGGCCTGATATTCCTGGTCCCGGGAAAAGCTTAGCGTCGCCATCCTGGCGTATTGCTGGGCCCCTTGCGAAATCAGGCTGCCGAAGGCGTTGCTGCCGATGGCGCTGCCGAGAATGGCGCCTAGCACGCCGAGGATGCTGTTGCGGGTCGCCGCGGACTTGCGCGCCTGGGCGTGGTTGGCGGCGATATGGCCAGTTTCATGACCAAGGACGAATGCAAGTTCCGCTTCATCGCCCATCAGGGCCATCAGCTGGCGGGTGATATAGACGTAGCCGCCGGGCAAGGCGAAGGCGTTGTCGACCGCGCTATTCAAGGTCGTGAAGTGATAGGTCTGGCCGGGGTTGGCGATGCCCGAAAAAGCCGCGACGCGACGGCCCACCCCTTCGACATAGGCCGCTCTGGCACCGGTTTCGGCGCCGCCGAATTCCGCGACCAGCTCCGGGTGCTGGCGTTGGGCTTCGACAACGTCGCGCTGATTCAAATAGCGCGGCGCCTGTGCCAGGGTGGCAGCCGGGACCGCAACAATGGCGATGGTCGCCAACAGCCGCTTGCGCATACTCTCCCTCCTGGGAAAAACCTCATGCGCGCAACGGCAGCGAAACAGTGATGGTTCCCGCGTTCAGCCGACAGCAAGGAACTTGGCGCGCCTTTGCGCCAGCAATTCCTTGGGCCCAAGAGCCGTGCAACCGTCGATTTCCTCGATCAGCGCCTGCTTCAGTTCACCCATTGCGGCATCGGGGTGGCGATGGGCGCCGCCGAGCGGCTCGTCGATGACGCGGTCAACGACTCCCAGCGCCTGCAGGTCCGAGGCGGTAATGCGCATGGCCTCGGCCGCATCCGCGGCCTTGTCGGCGGTGCGCCACAGGATCGACGCGCAGCCTTCGGGAGATATGACCGAATAGACCGCATGCTCGAACATCAGCACGCGGTTGGCGGCGGCAAGCGCGACCGCCCCGCCGGAGCCGCCCTCGCCGACAATCGCGGCAATCAATGGCACCTCCAATTGCAGGCACTGTTCGGTCGCCCGGGCAATCGCCTCCGCCTGGCCACGCTCCTCCGCCTGGACGCCGGGAAAGGCGCCGGGCGTGTCGACGAGGGTGACCACGGGCAGGCCGAAGCGGCCGGCCAGCTGCATCAGGCGGATCGCCTTTCGGTAGCCCTCGGGCTTGGCCATGCCGAAATTATGCTTGAGCCGCGAAGCGGTGTCGTCGCCCTTCTCATGCCCGATGAGCATGACTCGCCGCCCGTCGATCTTCGCGAGGCCACCGATGATCGCCGGGTCGTCGGCAAAGGCGCGGTCGCCGGCCAGGGGAAGAAAATCATCGGCGATCTCGGCCGTGAAATGCTTGAAATGGGGCCGGTCCGGATGCCGCGCGACCTGAGTCTTCTGCCACGGCGTCAGGCGCGAGTAGGTGTCCTTGAGAAGCTTGGCCACCTTGGCTTCCAGCTTGGCGACCTCCGCCTCGATATCGATGTCGCCGGCGCTGGCCGTCTCGCGCAGCTCGGCGATCCGGGCTTCCAGCTCGGCGATCGGCTTTTCGAATTCCAGGTAGGTTTGCATGGTCGGACGGCGGCGTAAGGCGGGGCGGTCAGCGCGTCAACGACGCGCCAGCGGGTGGCGCTGATTGACCAGTTCGACGAGCCGGGCGCTGTCGACATGTGTGTAGATTTGCGTTGTCGCGATGTCGGCATGGCCAAGCAGTGTCTGCAGCGCGCGCAAATCGGCGCCGCCGGCCAGCAAATGGGTGGCGAAGGCGTGGCGCAGGACGTGCGGGCTGACCCTGTCCGGGGCAATGCCGGCGTCGGCGGCAAGCGCGCGCACGATCTGGAACAGGCGCACGCGGCTCAAATGCTGGCGCCCGCCCGGAAACAGCCAAGGCGTTTCGGGCGAGGCCTCGACCCAGCGCCTGACAGCGTCCAGGGCGCGGCTGGAAACCGGGACCAGCCGCTCCTTCGAGCCCTTGCCGAGGAGAATCAGGAAAGGCTGCCCCTGCCGGACCGCCCGTCGCGGCAGGGTGACGAGTTCACTAGCGCGCAGCCCCGAACCGTACAGCAGCTCGAGCAAGGCCAGGTTGCGCACTGCTTCGGGGGTCCCGCTTGCCGCCCGGTCTTCGGCCGCCGAAAACATCGCTTCGACTTCCTGGCTCTCTAGAATTCGCGGCAAGGGCCGCCGATGGGCCGGCCGGGGCAGCGCGGCGCTCGGATCGTCCGGCCGAAACCCCTCCTCGTGCAGAAAGCCGTAGAACCGACGAAGCGCGGCGGAGCGGCGCGCGAGCGTCGACGCCGCCAGGTCAGACCAGCGTGGGGCAAGGGCCGCCAATTGCTCCATCGTGGCCTCGCCGAGCGCGCACGGCATCGCCGCTGCGGCTGCCGACAGGTCATTGCGGTAGGCGGCGATGGTATTACGCGCGGCGCCTGCTTCCGCCACCATCATGTCGAGGAATCGATCGACCAAGGCGAGGTCGTCGCCGGTCACGTCCTGGCAAGCGCCTCGGCGGCGATCATCCGGGCGGCAAACTGCTGCCCGTTACGGTTGAGCGCAGTGACAACATGAAACATGTGCATCGCCGGCACGCTCAGGAAGTCACGGGCCTGCATGCCAACTCCGGCCAACACCGCGACGGTCGCTGCCTGACGGCGCTGGGAAGCCGCGTCGATCATCCTGCTCCAACTGTTGCGTTGACCGATACCGAGGCCGTGGCGGCTGTCGAGCCGTCCGGCGGTCGAGCCGTCGATCCGTCCAAGACCCGCGAGTCCCGCCACCAACAGGGCGCTGCGCTGCTTGCCGGGACTGGGATCCCGACCGATGAACGCATTGATGCGGCCATAGCCCAAATCGATCCCCGAAGTGCCGGGGGCGCCGAGCGCGAGCATCGCCCAGCAATTGTCGGCATGTTCATCGTCCATTCCGCCGATGGCGCCGGCCCAGCGCGCAGCCTCCTGGTCCATCCCCGCCGCCAGCATCGACGCGATCAGGTTGGGCGCATCCGCCTCCAGGTCCGGATCGGGCGCAACCCGGGATGCGGCGCGGGCGAGCATCGCGCGGACCGCCTCGGTCTGCAGCCGGTCGCCGGTCGACGCCCACAATCGGCGCATGGCACCGAGGCGCGTCTCGGCGTCCTTGCCGACCATCGCCAGCCGGAGCTGCCAGGCGTCGCTCTGCCCGAGGTCGCTGGGATCGGTGGCGTCGTAGATGGCCGAATAGAGGTCGATCATCGCCTGCGAGGAGAAGACGCCGAGGCCGGCGGCGATACGCGCCGATGGCAGCCGGGCTTCGGCGCTCAGGATCGGCGCCCGCGCCTGCCATGCGCGCACCTGCGGCGAGGCATTGTCGATCAGTGCTTGTGGCGGGGTGATGCCGGTCGCGGTCGCAAGCCCGAACCGCCAGGCGGTCAGGCCCTTGACCGCCTGCCATTCGATCGTCGCCGCGCGCGATGTGTCGGCGCCGGCGCCCACCACCTTGTCGGCCAGCGCCAGGTCGATGCCGCCGACCCGGCCGCGTCGCCGCGCCGCATCGATGTCCGCCGCCGCCACCTCGCTCGCGCCGGAAAGCGATGCGCACATTGCCTTGATCAATGGCAGGACGGCGCGTTCGACCTTGCCGAGGCCCTCTTCGAGCGGACAAAGCGCCGACGGGTCGGCGCTGGCCAGCGCACTCTGCACCGCCACTTGGTACATTTTCGGCGTGAAATCGCCGACGTCGACGCCCGAGACGATCATCCTGGCGCCGTCGGCCTCGCCCATCCGCAGCAGCAGCCACGCCCTCTCCGCCGCCCAATCGACCGGATGAACATCGGTCGGCGCTGGCAATTGCGTCAGCAAAGCGTTGCGCAGCAGGATATGGGTCCAGCGGGAAGCGAGCGGCGCATCGGTCCGGCGCAGCAGCACCGACAGGAACTTGCCGCTGGCGCCGCCCCACGATCCTTGAGCGAAGCCGGTCTGGGACGAAGGCAAGGGCCCGACCATGGATGGATCGCGCCGCGCGAAGTCGGGCAGCTCGATCGGCGGCGGCAGTTCCTCGGCAACCAGTTCGGCCAGCGCCGCATCCGGCGAGACCATCTCGACCGCGGATTCCCCGCCGGTCATGTTCGAAATGGTGTTGCTCACCACGCCCGGCGTCGGCGTCGGTGTCGCTGGCTCGCCAAAGCCGGGCGGCAGCAGGGATTCCGGCTGGTCCTGCGCCAGCGCCGGGATGGTCAGGGCCAGCGCCACCCCCGCGGCGAGGAAAAGCTTAGCGCGGCGCCGAATCACGACTGGACATCGACCTCGATGGGCTTGGGCGGGACTTCCCGCGCGTTCATCGACAGGAGGACTGTCCCGCCAACGACGAGCAACAGGAGAAGGATCAGAATCAAAGTGGTTCGCGTCATGGTTTTCCCGTGGTTGCGCTGTTGCCGGCCCTTTTGCCCGACCAGACAAGCCCATGTATAGCCCCGCCTTGTGGAAAAGCTGTCCGAGCGCCTCGACCGGCCGATCGTGCTGGTCGGCCTGATGGGCGCGGGGAAATCGACGGTCGGCAAGCGCCTCGCCAAGCGGCTGGGCCTGCCGTTCGTCGATAGCGATTCGGCGATCGAGGACGCGGCCGGCTACAGCGCCGCCGAAGTCTTCGAGCGATTTGGGGAGAAGGATTTTCGCGATGGCGAGCGGCGCCTGGTCGCCCGCCTGATCGAAGGCTCGGCGGGCGTCATCGCCACCGGCGGCGGCGCCTTCGTCGACCCGCGCACCCGCGAGCTCTTGAACCAGCGGGCCATCACCGTCTGGCTCGACGCCCCGGTCGACATCCTGCGTGAGCGCACGTCGCGGCGGAACACCCGGCCCCTGCTGCGGACGGCGGACCCGAAGGCGACGCTGGCGCGGCTGGCCGAGGAACGGCGGTCGTCTTATGCCGAAGCCCACATTCACATCCGCAGCGGCATCCAGGGGCACGGGGAAGTCGTCGACAAGATTATCGACGCCTTGCGCCAGCATCTGAGCCTGTGACGGCGATCCGCGTCGCCCATGCCGGCGCCGACTATGACGTGCTGGTCGGCGATTTGGCCGATGCCTTGCCGAGGCTGCGCGAATTGGCCGCGGGCGAGCGCTTGCCAATCGTCAGCGACGAGCGCGTCTTCGGCCTCTACGGCGCGCTATTCGCCGGCATCGCGCTCGCGGACCCGATCCTGGTGCCGGAAGGCGAAGCGGCCAAGGATTGGCCGACACTGGTCGATGTCGTCGGCAAGCTCGCGGCCCTGGACGTCAAGCGTGGCACGCCGGTGATCGCGCTTGGCGGCGGATCGGTCGGCGATGTCGCGGCCCTGGCGGCGTCCTTGTTCAAGCGCGGCTGTCCGATCATCCACGTGCCGACGACACTGCTGGCGCAGGCCGACAGCGCCATCGGCGGCAAGACCGCGATCGACGCCGCCGGGCAGAAGAATCTGGTCGGCAGCTTTCATCACCCGCTGCTGGTCGTCAGCGATCCCGGCTTGCTCGATTCGCTCGACGCCCGCCAGCTACGCTCCGGTTATGCCGAAGTCGTCAAATACGGGCTAATCGACGATCCCGATTTCTTCGCTTGGTGCGAAGCCAATGGAGAGTCCCTGTTGGCCGGCGACGATGCGGCTCGCCTCGCCGCCATCGACCATTGCGTGCGGGCCAAGGCACGGTTCGTCGCCGCCGACCCGGACGACACGTCGGGAACCCGGGCGCTCCTCAATTTCGGCCACACGTTTGGCCATGCGATCGAGGCCGTGGCCGGCCATCAGGTGACACATGGCGAAGCCGTGGCCATCGGCATGAGCATGGCTTTTGCTTTTTCGGTCGAGCTGGAAATTTGCCCAGTCGAAGATGCGGATCGCGTGCGCGCGCTCCTCACGGCTTCGGGCCTCCCGACCAGGCTGCATGACTTTGGGTTGGGGGCTTCTGGCGCCGCCATCCAGACAGCGATGCTGTCCGACAAAAAGGTCAACCGGCAGGGCCTGACACTCATCCTGGCCGAACGCATCGGCAAGGCCTTCGTCGCGGCGGCCATCGACGCGGACCGCCTGTCCCGCTTCCTCGATCGTCAGGCCTAGCCGGAGGCATCGCCCGGCTCATCGGCCAGCGCCCGGCCGACTCCGAAACTGCGCTCGTTTCCGGCGTGCAAATCGCCCGACGCACTCTGCTGCCGCAAGCGCTCCTCGTCGCGGTCGCGATAGGCGCGCTCGACTCGCTGCACTTCGCGGTCGGCGATCCGCAGGCGGTGCAGTGCCTGACGGCCCATTACCACGGCGCTTTCGAAAATCTCCCGCTGGATCAACGCAACGTCCAGCCCATCATAGGCAATCTCGTTGCGCCGGTCATAGACCCGCACCATGACGATGGCCTGCGGAAAGGCGTCGAGCACGGCTTTCAGCCTGTCGCGGCTGAAGTTGCGGTCGTCATGGCAGAACAGAATCGCCTCGGCGGTCTCCGCCCCGGCCGTGCGCAGCAAATCGATGCGGGTGCCGTCGCCATAATAGACCTTGGTCCCGAACTCGCCGGCCACTTCGATCTGGCTGGCCTTGCTGTCGATCAACGTCACCGGGATGCGCTTGGCCATCAGCATTTGCGCGACGGTCTGGCCGAAGCGGCCATAGCCGACGACGATGGCATTGGTCTCGGGTGAGAATTCCGGGCCCTCCAGGTCGGAATGTTGCTCCGGCCGCCGTTTCTGCAGCCAGGTGATGAGCAGCATGAGGAATGGCGTTGAGACCATCGACAAGGTGACGACCGCGCCGAACAGCGACGCGGCTTCCGGCAGGATCAGCCGCGCCGCCGCCGCCTGGGCGAACAGGACGAACCCGAATTCGCCGCCCTGGCTGAGCAACAAGGCGATCGAGATCGAACGGCCGGGCCGCATGCCGAACAGGCGCGCCAGCGGGTAGAGGACAGCGGCCTTGACCAGGATCAGCGCCAGCGCCAGGCCGACGACCAACCATGGCCGGGCGGCGATGACCGACAGATCGAGCAGCATGCCGACCGACATGAAGAACAGGCCGAGCAGGATC
>JAKFFL010000100.1:0-12926 GCA_036675225.1 Sphingomonas sp.
GTGCTCAAGAAGGCATGGCCCGGTTTCAAGGTGTTCGCGGTGGAGCCGGCACTGTGGCCGATCCTCAGCGGCGGCAAGCCCGGCCCCCACCCGATCCAGGGCCTCGGCGCCAATTTCGTCCCCTCGATCCTCGACACCGGCATCCTTGACGGGATCGTCGACGTCGATGCCGAAGCCGCCAAGGACATGGCGCGGCGCGCGGCGCGTGAGGAAGGCATGCTGATCGGCATCTCCTCCGGCGCGGCGCTGGCGGCGGTGGCGATGAAGCTGCCCGAGCTGGGCGACAAGCCGCGGGTGCTGACCTTCAACTATGACAGCGGCGAGCGTTATTTGTCGGTGCCCGATTTCCTGCCCGAGGAAGGCTGAGCGGAAGGTCAAAGGCCGGTCGATCTCGAAAAGCGAGGCTGGCGTCACGGAGCCGCTCCGCAGCGGTCGCTTAAGTTCACTAAAGTCACAAAAGTCATGCGGCCGGTGAGCCTTGGGCGCACAAAATCGGGGGTCATCAACTTCATCAATTTCGCGGCGAATGTTCACAATGTTCGCGCTGACGATGCTCGGGGCGAGGCCAGCGGGAGGGCTGAGAGAAAGCGAGAACGGCGCATCGGCCAGCTTGAAACAGATTTCGGGCGTGTAGGACAGGGATTTTCACCGGCTATCGCGCGGAGGCGCGCCCAGATCACCGCCAAAAATCATCCCTAATACCAATATAACCGCATCCGTTTGACCGGCTGTTAACTCCTGCGCGCTTATGGGTGCGGGCATGCGTAGGACTCAGTTTTCGGGAGCGGAGAAGGACAAACCGGCCAAAAGCGGCCGGATGCCGATCCGCGACCTCATCATGTTCGACCTCAAGCGGGCCTATGAGCCCGACGATCTGGCGCTGGCCGAAAAGCGGGTCGCCATCTTCAACCATGCGCCGCTGCTGCTCGCCGCCGGCCATTTCATCTGGGGCGTGTCGCTGCTCGCCCAATGCGTGTGCGCCAATTTCCTGAGCGAAATGCTGGTGCCGGTGCTGCTGCTGCTGCTGGTCATGGCGGTCGACGGGGCGCTCGGGCTGCTGATCCGCATCCGCGCCAATTTGCAGCCGCACATCGTCACCCGCGCAATCTGCGGCTTCCTCGCCGCGTCCGGCGGGCTGTGGCTCCTGTTCGTCAACGTCGCCCACGCCAGCCAGGGCATGCCCAACGACCAGGTCACCAACCAGGCGATCGGGGTCGGCCTGATCGTCACGGCGATGGTGGCAATGCAGTCGCCGGTCGCCTCGATCACCAATGCCCTGGTCGCGGTCGGGTCGGCGGCGCTGCTGGTCCGCGACCCGACACTGACCGGATCGCTGGTCGCCATGGCGCTGGCGGTGGTCGCCTACAGCCTGGCCAACACCCGCACGATGATCGCCAGCGCACGCCTGCGCCGGGCGCTGGACGAGGACGCGCGCAAGGCGCTGCACTTCGTCTATGAATTCGAAGGGTCGGGGCGTGGCTGGTTCTGGGAAACCAACCATCTCGGCACCCTGTCCTATGTGTCGCAGCAACTGGCCGAGGATTTCCACTGCGCCCGCGAGGAATTGCTCGGCCGCCAGTTCACCGATCTGCTGTCGGTCGACACCAGCCACGGATCCGGCGGCGAGGAGCACAAGACCTTGGGCTTCCATCTGTCGGCGCGCTTCCCGTTCGCCGACGTCGTCGTCCGCGCCGCGACCAACGAGGACGTCCACTGGTCGCTGTCGGGCAACCCCATTTTCGACGACCAGGGCCGCTTCATGGGCTTCCGCGGCATCGGCACGGACCTCACCGAGCAGCGCCGGAGCGAGCAGGAAATCAGCCGCCTGGCGCGGTTCGACTCGCTGACCAGCCTGCCCAACCGGGCGATGATGCGCCAGACCCTGGAAGAAGCGCTGCGCAACGCCGATCGGCGGCAAAAGGGCTGCGCCTTGTTCCTGATCGACCTCGACCGGTTCAAGAACGTCAACGACACGCTCGGCCATCCGATCGGCGACGCGCTGCTGCGCCAGGTCGCCGAGCGCCTGAAATCGGTGATGGGCAACCATGGCCAGGTCGGTCGGCTGGGCGGCGACGAGTTCAAGGCGGTGCTGCCGGGAATCGTCGAGGCAGGCCTGCTCGAATCGCTCGCCAAGACCCTGATCGAGCAGGTTTCGCGCCCCTACACCATCGAGGGCAACAAGGTGACGATCGGCGCCTCGGTCGGGATCGCCATCGGCGACCCGGGCCGGGCCTGCGCCGACGCCATGGTTCGCAACGCCGATCTGGCGCTCTATGCCGCCAAGGCGGCCGGGCGAGGCAAGCATTGCTTCTACGAACAGGCGATGCACTCCGAGGCGTCCGACCGCCAGGTGCTGGAGAACGATTTGCGCCAGGCGCTCGACCGCGGCGAATTGTGGGTCGCCTACCAGCCGATCGTGCGCACCGCCGGCGAGGACGTCTGCGGCTTCGAGGCGCTGGTCCGCTGGAACCATCCGGCGCGTGGGCCGATCGGCCCCGACAAATTCATCCCGCTGGCCGAGGAATGCGGGATGATCGAGAAAATCGGCACCTTCGTGCTGCGTACCGCGATCAAGGACGCCTCCGGCTGGCCCGACCAGGTCCGGATCGCCGTCAACCTGTCGCCGATCCAGTTCAACAACCCGGCCATCGTCGAGACCGTCGCGGCGGCATTGAACGAGCACAAGTTCCGGTCCGAGCGGCTGGAGCTGGAAATTACCGAGGGCGTGTTCCTGGCCGACAGCAATGCCACCGACGAGACCTTCGCCAATCTGAAGGCGCTGGGCGTGCGCCTGGCGCTCGACGATTTCGGCACCGGTTACTCCTCGCTCGGCTATCTGAAGAAAGCGCCGTTCGACAAGATCAAGATCGACCAGAGCTTCGTGCGCGGCGCCGCCGCCATCGGCAGCCGCAACGCCGCCATCATCCGCGCCATCGTCAGCCTGGCCGACAGCCTGGGCATGGACACCACCGCCGAGGGGGTTGAAACACACGACGACCTGCAGCTGATCCGCGAGCTGGGCGTCAGCCAGGTCCAGGGGTTCATCTTCGGCCGGCCCGGCGATGCCGTCGCCGCGGCCGAATATGCCTCCAAGGCGACCGTCGAAGCCGACGGCTACGCCTGCACCCGCGAGCCTCGGCAGATGCTGATGCGGCGCGCGATCACCGCCATCAACGGCCGCGCCGAGGAAATCCGGCTGCGCAATATCTCCGCGATGGGGGCGCTGGTCGAGTGCGAGCACCCGATCGCGCCCGGAACCCAGTTGACCCTCGACATCGTCGGCGTCGGCCCGGTTACAGGCACTGTCCGCTGGGCCCAGGCAAGCCGCTTCGGGATGCAGTTCAGCGAGCCGTTCGACCTCACCAGGCTGGCGGTGAAGCGCGAAAAGCAGAACGACACGACGATGCTGAAGCCCTGGTACGTCGACAAGGCGGTCGGCGAGTAATCAAAAGGCTGCCACGGGCAAGGCCATGACGCTCTCCGCGCCCGCCTCCACCTTCCGCCGCAAGGCCTCGGCCGTCACCAGCTCCCGGTCGGCATAGAATCGCGCCGTCGCCAGCTTGGCCTCGTGGAAGGCGCGGTCCTCGCCCGGCTCGTCCTTCAGCCGGTCGGACGCCGCCGCCATCTTCAGCCACATCCAGCCGAGCGAGACGAGGCCCATCAGCTGCATGTAGGCATAGGCGCCGGCACCGGCATGGTTGGGGTCGGCCATGCCGTTTTGCGCCAGCCACATGGTCGCCCCCTGCAATTGACCGAGGGCGGCTTCGAGCGGACCGGCGAGCCCGGCCGGGTCGCCGGCAGAGCGGGCATCGGCGATGTCACGCGCCACCGTGTCGAAGAACAGGCGAACGCCGCGGCCGCCGTCCTTGGCCAGCTTGCGGCCGACCAGGTCCATCGCCTGGACGCCGTTGGTGCCTTCGTAGATCTGGGCGATGCGGGCGTCGCGGACGAACTGCTCCATGCCCCATTCGCGGATATAGCCGTGGCCGCCGAACACCTGCTGGGCGTTGACCGCGGCCTCGAACCCCTTGTCGGTGAGATAGCCCTTGATGACCGGGGTCAGCAGCGAGACCAGATCGTCGGCGGTCTGCCGCTCCGCTTCGCCCGGCGCCTTGCGCGACAGATCGACCTGCAGCGCCCCCCACAGGATCAGCGCCCGCGCGGCCTCGTTGAAGGCCTTGGCCTCCATCAGCATCCGCCGCACGTCGGGGTGGACGAACAGGGTGTCGGCCTTTGCCTGCGAGTCGCGGTCCTCGGGCTTGAGGGCGCGGCCCTGGCGGCGGTCCTTGGCGTAGGCGACGGCGTTCTGATAGGCGACCTCGCCCTGCGCCAGGCCCTGCAGGCCGACGCCGAGGCGGGCGGCGTTCATCATGATGAACATCGCCTGCAGCCCTTTCTCGGCCTCGCCGACCAGAAAACCGGTGGCGCCGTCGTAATTGAGCAGGCAAGTCGAATTGCCGTGGATGCCCATCTTGTGCTCGATCGAGCCGCAGGTGACCGGGTTGCGGTCGCCCAGCGAGCCGTCGGCATTGACCAGGAACTTGGGCACCAGGAACAGCGAGATGCCTTTGACGTTGTCCGGTGCGCCGGCGACCTTGGCGATGACCATGTGGATGATGTTCTCGGCCAAGTCATGCTCGCCCGAGGAGATGAAGATCTTGGTGCCAGTCAGCTTGTAGGACCCGTCCGGCTGCGGGTCGGCACGGGTCTTGAGCAGGCCGAGGTCGGTGCCGCAATGCGGCTCCGTCAAATTCATGGTCCCGGTCCATTTGCCGGCGACCATGTTGGGCACATAGGTCGCCTTCTGCTCGTCCGATCCCTTGACCAGCAGCGCCGCGATCGCCCCCTGGGTCAGGCCGTTGTACATCTCGAAGCTGTGGTTGGCCGAACAAAGATATTCCGTGATCGCGGTGGAGACGACGTGGGGGAGGCCCTGGCCGCCGAACTCGGGCGGCGCCGACAATGTCGTCCAGCCGTTGGCGACGAACTGATCCCAGGCGTCCTTGAAGCCCGGCGGCGTGGTCACCGAGCCGTCGTCGTGGCGGACGCAACCTTCCTCGTCGCCGACCCGGTTCAGGGGCTGGAGCACCTCCTCGCAGAAGCGGGCGCCTTCGGTCAGGATCGCCTCGACCATGTCCGGCGTGGCGTCGGCGAAGCCTGGCAGATTGGCGTAATTCCGCAGCCCGACGACATGATCGAGGAGGAAGCGCGTGTCGCGGACGGGGGCGGTGTAGCTGGGCATCGTGCGTCCTTACTTTCTAGAATGTCAGTATCCCTATCCGACCTGCCGTTGGCGTCAACATAAGGGATCACCGGCGAAATCGACGGCTGGGGATGCGTCCGGACTTGAGCGGAGCGCCTTGCCCGCCAGGTTCGCCGTCGGTCCGCAATAATAAGCGCAGGCCGCGGCGCCCGCTTCGAAGGTGAGCCGGTCACCCTCGATCCGGGCGGCGATCCGGCAATCGGGGTCGCCGTCGGGAATCAGGACGATCCGGACCGCCGACTGCTCGACCCGCCCGCGTGCCGAGCAATTGGCATTGCCATCACCATAGACGATCAAGCCGCCGCGCTGGCCGGCGATGCACAGGCGGTCGCGGCCCTCGCCGGCATAAAGCAGCCGCTCGGGCGATGGCTCGGGTGCCTGGCCCGAGCAGGCGGCGAGCAGGAGCAGCAAGGGCAGGCAGCGCATGACCCCTCGTCGCCGGAATCGGCCCGCGCTTCAAGCGGGGTTCAGGCAAGGGGCGACAAACGCCCGGGCCATCCTTATATGACGGAAAATCGCGGAGGATTCGGGCGACACATGCTGACCACCAATCCATTCGACGACGACAAGCTCAAGGAAGAATGCGGCATTTTCGGCATCTGGGGTGCCGACGACGCCGCCAGCTTCGCCGCGCTTGGGCTGCACGCCTTGCAGCACCGCGGCCAGGAAGCGGCCGGCATCACCAGCTTCGACGGCAAGCATTTCCATTCGCACCGGGCAATGGGCCATGTCGCCGGCAATTTCGACCGCGACGAGACCATGCGCAAGCTGGCCGGGCGCACCGCCATCGGCCATGTCCGTTACTCGACCACCGGCGAGACGGCGCTGCGCAACGTCCAGCCCCTGTTCGCCGATTTGTCCGAGGGCGGCTTCGCCGTCGCCCACAACGGCAATCTGTCCAACGCCATGACGCTGCGCAAGACGCTCAACCGGCGTGGCTCCATCTTCCAGTCGACCAGCGACACCGAGGTCATCATCCATCTGGTCGCGACCTCGACCTTTTCGAACCCGCTCGACCGGCTGACCGATGCCTTGAACCAGGTCGAGGGCGCCTATTCGCTGGTGGTGCTGACCGAGCAGGGCCTGGTCGCCTGCCGCGACCCGCTCGGCATTCGGCCCTTGGTGATGGGCAAGCTGGGGCATGCGACCATCTTCGCGTCCGAAAGCGTCGCGCTGGACGTGATCGGCGCCAAGTTCGTCCGCGAGATCGAGCCAGGCGAGGTGGTGCTGGTCAATGACGAGGGCCTCAGGTCGTTCAAGCCATTCGCCAAGGCATTGCCCCGCCCCTGCATCTTCGAGCAGGTCTATTTCTCCCGGCCCGACAGCATCATCGAGGGCTCGTCGGTCTATGAAGTCAGGAAGCAGATCGGCGCCGAACTGGCGCGCGAGGCGCCGGTCGAGGCCGATTATGTCGTGCCGGTACCCGACAGCGGCGTCCCCGCCGCGCTCGGCTTTTCCCAGGAATCGGGCATCCCGTTCGAGCTTGGCATCATCCGCTCCCACTACGTCGGGCGGACCTTCATCCAGCCCAGCCAGGACGTGCGCCACCTCGGCGTCAAATTGAAGCATAACGCCAATGCCATGCTGATCGCCGGCAAGCGCATCGTCCTCATTGACGATTCGATCGTGCGCGGCACCACCAGCGTGAAGATCGTGCAGATGATGCGCGATGCCGGCGCGCGCGAGGTCCATTTGCGCGTCGCTTCGCCGCCGACCCGGCACAGCTGCTTCTACGGCGTCGACACGCCCGAGCGGGCGAAATTGCTCGCCGCGCAGATGAGCGTCGAGGCAATGCGCGACTATATCAATGCCGACAGCCTGGCCTTCATCTCGATCGACGGCCTCTACCAGGCGCTCGGCGACAGCCGCGACCCGGCCAGCCCGCAGCGCTGCGACGCCTGCTTCACCGGCGATTACCCGACGACGCTGACCGACGTGACCAATAAGGAAAGCGGCTCGCTTTCCCTGGTCGCCAGCCGCTAAAGGCGGCGCCATGACCGAATCATCGTCTCTCGCCGGCAAGCTGGCGCTCGTCACCGGCGCCAGCCGCGGCATCGGCGCCGCGACCGCCGAAGCCCTCGCCGCAGCCGGCGTCCATGTCATTCTCGTCGCCCGCACCGCCAAGGCGCTGGAGGAGGTCGAGGAGCGCATCCATGAAGCCGGCGGCAGCGCCACCATCGCCCCGCTCGACATCACCGACGGCGAGGCGATCGGCAAGCTGGCGGCGGCGGTGGCCGGGCGCTGGGAGGCGCTCGACGTGCTGGTGCTCAATGCCGCCATGCTCGGGTCGCTGACTCCGGTCGAGCATATCGACGCCAAGGAATATGCGAAGGTGCTGGCGACCAACCTGCTCGCGCCCCAGGCGCTGATTGCCGCTTTCGACCCGATGCTGCGCCGCGCGGCCCGAGCCGATATCGTCGCCCTCACCTCCTCCGTCGGGCGCGAGCCGCGCGCCTTCTGGGGCGCCTATGGCAGCAGCAAGGCGGCGCTCGAGACTTTGGTCCTGAGCTACGCCGACGAAACCGCCCATGCCGGCAAGCTGCGTGTCCACATCGTCGACCCCGGCGCGACGCGGACCCGGATGCGCCAGCTGGCCTTTCCCGGCGAGGAGCCGGCATCGGTGAAGCCGCCGGAAGAAGCGGCCAGGGCGATCGTCGAGCGGCTGCTGTCGGACGTGAAGTCGGGCGAACGGGTGCGCGTCGACGCCTAGGACTTGACCATCGTCACCTGGGCGACGTCGATGCCGCCGCCGCGGAAGCCGCCCTCGCAATACATGAGGTAGTAGCGCCACAGGCGATGGAACGCGTCGCCGAAGCCGGTCAGGCGGCCGCTCTCGACGGCGGCGGCGTAGCGCTGGCGCCAGGCCTTCAAGGTCTCGGCATAATGCTGGCCATAGCCGATGCGGTCCTGCCAGCTGAGATGGTGCGCGCCGGCAATGGCGGCAAAGCGGGGCTCGTGGATCAGCATGCCGCCGGGGAAGATGTAGGTCTGGATGAAGTCGGGGCTGGCGGCATAGCCGTCGAACAGGGCCGGATCGATCGATATCAATTGCAGCGCCGCTTTGCCGCCGGGTGACAAGGATCGGCTGATGGCGGCGAGATAATCGTCCCAAAATTCCTGGCCGACCGCCTCGACCATCTCGACCGAGGCGACGGCATCGAAACGCTCGTCGAGCTCACGATAATCGGCGAGGCGGATTTCGACCTGGTCGGCCAGTCCGGCCTTCGCCATGCGCTCGTCGGCATAGGCCTTCTGCTCCTCCGACAGGGTCAGGCCGACCACCGCGACGCCATAATCGCGCGCCGCCACCTCGGCGAGGCTGCCCCAGCCGCAGCCGATGTCGAGCAGCCGCTGGCCGGGCTTGAGGTGGAGGCGGTCGAGGAGAAGCTTGAGCTTGCGCGCCTGGGCCTTTTCCAGCGTGTCGCCGGGCTCGAACACCGCGCTCGAATAGGTCATGCCCGGGTCGAGCCACACGGAATAGAAGTCGTTACCGAGGTCGTAATGCGCCTGGATGTTCTGCCTGGCGCGGATCGGCGTGTTCCGGCGCACGGCATGGGCGGCGCGGTTGGCGAGCCGCCACAGCCCCTTGGCGCGCCCGACTTCGCCGAGCGCGCGGCCGTTGCGCATGAACAGATCGAACATGGGCACCGGGTCGGGGCTGTCCCACTCGCCCTTTTCCCACGCCTTGTACCAGCCGACGGAGCCGGAGGTGGCCAGCCGCAGCATGGCCCGCCAGCCGTTCAACCGGACAATGGCGACCGGCCCGTCCGTGCGGAAGCCGAGGCGGCGGCGGGAGCCGTCGGGCAAAGTGGCGTCGATACCACCCTCGAGCAGGCCGGCGTCGACCTTGTCGAGCACCCGGCGGAAGGCCGGCGCCAGCGGCCTCAGCAACGCCAGCTCGCCGGTCGCGAAACGGCGGTCGGCGCGGACGAGATGCTGACCGCGCGTCGCCATGGTCAGATCGCCCTCGGCTCCTTGCCGACCATCCAGCTTTGGCCCTTGGCGACCAGCGCCTGCAGGTCCGGAGTCTTGCCGGCGGCGGCGCTGGCGTTCTGCTCGATGACCGATTCCTCGAAGGTCGGCGCCGGATCGTCCCACAAGACGCCGAGCGCCATCGGGAAGCCGTTCGCGGGCATTTCGACCAGCATGTGCGCGACCGAGCGGTTTTTCGGGTCGTGAACCAGCACTCCGGCTGCTTCCCAGTCGCCGTCTTGAACCTCGACCACCTTGAGCGCCAGCGCCTCACGGTCGAGGCCGATGCCCCTGGCGCCATTGGCGAACAGCATCGGCTCGCCGGCCTTGAGCCACAATTGGCTGTCGGCGGCGACGTCGCGGGCGGTGAAGCTGGCGAAGACGTCGTCGTTATAGACGACGCAATTCTGGAAGATCTCGACGAAGGCGGCGCCCTTGTGGGCGTGCGCGGCCTTGAGCACGTCGGGCAGGTTCTTGTGGACATCGATGGCGCGGGCGACGAAGCGCGCGCCCGATCCCAAGGCGAAGGCGCAGGGCCGCGTCGGCCGATCGACCGAGCCGAACGGCGTCGAGGGCGAACGCGTGCCGACGCGCGAGGTGGGCGAATATTGGCCCTTGGTGAGCCCGTAAATCTCGTTGTTGAACAGCAGGATCTGGCAGTCGAGGTTGCGGCGCAGGACGTGCATGGTGTGATTGCCGCCGATCGACAAGGCATCGCCGTCGCCGGTGATGATCCAGACGTCGAGCTCCGGATTGGCGAGCTTGATGCCGGTGGCGAAGGCCGGGGCGCGGCCGTGGATGGTGTGGAAGCCGTAGGTCGCCATGTAATAGGGAAAGCGGCTCGAGCAGCCGATGCCCGAGACGAACACCGTCTTCTCGCGCGCAACACCGAGGTCGGGCATGGTCCGCTGCACGGCTTTCAGCACCGCATAATCGCCGCAGCCCGGGCACCAGCGGACCTCCTGGTCGCTAGCCCAATCCTTGGCGGTTGTCGGCGCGATCGGGGTCAGTTCGTTCATGTCAGATATCCACCAAACCAGGTGAGCAGGAACAGCACCGCGGCCAGCAGGATGATCAGTGGCCAGGCGTTGATCGGCTTCACGTCAGTGCTCCTGCGAAGGCAGGAGCCCAGTCCGCTGCGCAGCAGCGTCCTATGACCGGGCTCGTGCAACGTGAGCGCTTCGCGCGTCTGGGCCCCTGCCTTCGCAGGGGAACAAGGAAGGTGGCGCTCAACCCAGCGCCTCCCTGATCGCCGCCTCGATTTCGGCGATGGTGAAGGGCTGGCCCGACACCTTGGCCATGGATTGGGCGTCGACCAGAAACAGGTCGCGCAGGACCGTCTTCAATTGCCCGCTATTCATCTCGGGGACGAGGATACGCCCGAAGCCCTTGAGTAGGACAGCCATATTTGCCGGCATCGGGGCGATGTGGCGGATGTGGACATGGGCGACGTCGAGGCCCTGCGCGCGCGCCCGCCGCACCGCCTGGTGGATCGGGCCGTAGGTCGAGCCCCAGCCGACCACGGCCAACGCCGCGCCGGCCTCGCCGAGGCAGACCTCCTGGTCGGGGATGGATTCCGCCACCTTGGCGACCTTGGCGGCGCGCAGGCGGGTCATCTCGGCATGGGCCTCGGGCGAATAATCGATGTTGCCCGATCCTGGCGCTTTTTCGATGCCGCCAATGCGGTGCTCGAGCCCCGGCGTGCCGGGCTTGATCCACGGCCGTGCCAGGTCGCCGTTGCGGGCATAGGGCATGACCCCTTCGCCTTCCGCCGGGGCCTTGTCGTGGAACGCCACCGGGAAGGGCGCGAACCCGGTCATGTCCGGCACCTTCCACGGCTCGGCGGCATTGGCGATATAGCCGTCGGTCAACAGCATCACCGGGGTCATGTAGCGAGTGGCGATGCGTACCGCCTCGATGGCGCATTCGAAGGCGTCGGCGGGCGAACGCGCGGCAATTACCGGCAAAGGCGCGTCGCCGTTGCGGCCATAAATGGCCTGGTAAAGGTCGGACTGTTCGGTCTTGGTCGGCAAACCGGTCGATGGCCCGCCGCGCTGCGAATTGACGATGACCAAGGGCAATTCGGTCATCACGGCCAGGCCGATCGCCTCTCCCTTGAGAGCAATGCCTGGGCCGGACGAAGAGGTCACGCCCAATTGCCCGGCATAGGAGGCGCCAATGGCGGCACAGACGGCGGCGATCTCATCCTCGGCCTGGAACGTCGTGATCCCGAACTCCTTGAGCCTGGACAAGGAGTGGAGAATGGGGCTTGCCGGCGTGATCGGGTAGGAGCCGAAGAACATCTTCAAGCCGGCGAGCTGCGCGCCGGCGACCAGCCCGATGCCAAGCGCCTCGGCACCGGTGACGGTGCGGTAGAGGCCGGGCTCGGCCGGAGCGGCGTCGAGGTGGCGCTGGTGGACCTGGCCGCCGATCTCGACCGTCTCGCCATAGGCATGGCCGGCGTTCAAGGCGGCGATATTGGCTTCGGCCAGCTCCGGCGCCTTGGCGAACTTGGCCTTGAGCCAGTCGACGATTGGCTGGCGGTCGCGGTCGAACATCCACAGCGCCAGGCCAAGCGTCCACATGTTCTTGCAGCGCAGGGCTTCCTTGTTGCCCAGCCCGAACGGCTTCACCGCGTCGAGCGTCAGCTGCGAGATGTTGAAATGGACCAATTGCCATTTGGCGAGGCTGCCGTCCTCGAGCGGGTTCGACTCATAGCCGGCCTTGGCCAGGTTGCGGGCCGTGAACTCGCCCTCGTCGGCGATGATCAGCCCGCCTTCGCGCAAGGCCTTGACGTTCACCTTCAGCGCCGCCGGATTCATGGCGACGAGCACGTCGGGCTGGTCGCCGGCGGTGTCGATGGCGCAGCTGCCGAAATTGATCTGGAAGGCGGACACCCCGAAGGTCGTGCCCTGCGGGGCGCGGATCTCGGCCGGGAAATCGGGGAAAGTGGCAAGATCGTTGCCGGCCAGCGCGGTCGACAGAGTGAACTGGCCGCCGGTCAGCTGCATGCCGTCGCCGCTGTCGCCGGCGAAGCGGACCACCACCGCTTCGCGGGGAGGATTCGCCTCGGATTCCTCGGGGGTCAGAACATGGGTCGCCGTCGCCACACGCGCTCTTTCGTACGCAAGGTTGCAGTCAGCGACCTACTTAGGCCCCTAAGTCCTCTTCCGCCACCGTTTCGTCGCCCTTCAAAGGGCGCAGCTTCCCATGTCGCTCAATGAGAGGCAGATAGGGACCGGGGGGAAGTTCGATGATCCTGCGCCGTCTCACCGAAAATCTGCGCGCCCAGAACTGGACGGCGATCGGAATCGAGTTCCTGATCGTCGTCGTCGGCGTTTTCATCGGCACCCAGGTCGCCAACTGGAACCAGGGGCGGTTGGAAAAGGTCGAGACCGCGCGGATGCTGGAGCAGCTGGTTCCGGAGCTGCAGAGCCAGCTGGAGTTCTTCGGCAGCGTCCACACCTATTACGCCACCAGCCGACGATATGCCGACCAGGCGCTGGCGGCCTGGAATGGGGACCGTCCAGTCAGCGACGAGCAATTCGTCATTGCGGCCTATCAAGCAAGCCAGGTCACGGGCATCGGCACCAATGCCGAGAATTGGGCGATCACCTTCGGCGGGGACCAACTGCGCAACATCGAGAACCCGAAGGTCCGGCGCAACATGGAGCTGATGCTGACGTCGGAT
>JAKFFL010000022.1:0-2034 GCA_036675225.1 Sphingomonas sp.
GCCGCTGCCCGGGCCGGTGGTGCCGGCGACGGTGTTGGACGAGGTGACGAACGGATAGGTGCCGTGGTCGACATCGAGCAGCACGCCCTGCGCGCCTTCGAACAGGATGCGCTTGCCGGCGCGTCGGGCCTCGTCGAGGTCGCGCCACACAGGCTTGGCGAAGGGCAATACGAAATCGGCGATTGCGGCGAGATCGCGCTTCAGCCGATCGCGGTCGACCGGCGGCTCGTTGAAGCCGGCGCGCAGCGCGTCGTGGTGGGCGCAGAGGCGGTCGAGCAACGGATCGATCTCGTCGATATGCGCCAGGTCGCAAACGCGGATGGCGCGGCGGCCGACCTTGTCCTCATAGGCCGGGCCGATGCCGCGGCGGGTAGTGCCGATCTTGCCGGCGCCGCTGGCGTCCTCGCGCAGCGCGTCGAGGTCGCGGTGGATGGGCAGGATCAGCGGGCAGGTCTCGGCGATGCGCAGGATGTCGGGCGTGACCGTGATGCCCTGACCGGCGATGCGCTCGACCTCGCTCTTCAGCGCCCAGGGGTCGAGGACGACGCCATTGCCGATGACCGACGGCGTGCCGCGGATGATGCCCGACGGCAGCAGCGACAATTTGTAGGTTTCGCCGCCGACGACCAATGTATGGCCGGCGTTGTGGCCGCCCTGGAATCGCACCACCATGTCGGCCCGGCTCGCCAGCCAGTCGACGATCTTGCCCTTGCCCTCGTCGCCCCACTGCGCGCCGATGACGGTTACGTTGCCCACGAAATTCCCCTTGGTTGCGGCGGCGCTCTAGGCGACGGCCGCGGCGCGGTCAAAAACGTAGCGGCACGACCTCGCGCACGCCGGGCAGGTTGCACAATTGCTGGATCACATTTGACGGAACTTCCTCGTCGACCGCGACCAGCGCCACAGCTTCGCCGCCTTCAAAGCGGCGGCCGAGGTTGAAGGTGGCGATGTTGATGCCCGCCTCGCCCAGCGTCGTGCCCAGCTTGCCGATGAAGCCGGGTTCGTCGCTGTTGACGATGTAGAGCATCGGCCCGCTCAGTTCGGCCTCGACGCCGATGCCGAAGATATCGACCAGGCGCGGCGCCTTGTTGCCGAACAGGGTTCCGGCGACGCGAAGCTCGCCTTGCGCCGTGCCCACCGTGACCGCGACCAGGGTGTGATAGTCGCCCTCGCGCTCGTGCCGGACCTCGCGCACGTCGAGCCCGCGCTCCTTCGCCAGCCAGGGCGCATTGACCATGTTGACGCTGTCCGAATAGCTGCCCATCAGCCCGGCAAGCACGGCGCCGGTGATCGGCTTCTGGTTCAGCTCGGCGGCGGCGCCCTCGACCTCGACCGAGACCGAGCGGACATCCTCTCCGGCCACCTGCCCCAAAAGCTTTCCGAGCTTTTCCGCGAGCGCCATGTAGGGCCGCAGGCGCGGTGCTTCCTCGGCCGACAAGGACGGCATGTTGACGGCGTTGGTAACCCCGCCGAGAGCCAAGAAGTCG
Source organism: Sphingomonas sp. (assembly GCA_036675225.1). Lineage (GTDB taxonomy): Bacteria > Pseudomonadota > Alphaproteobacteria > Sphingomonadales > Sphingomonadaceae > Sphingomicrobium. Next base: position 1,488 of record JAKFFL010000022.1, read on the forward strand.
CTCATCTGCTCGGCAACCTGGATGGCGACATTGACCTGTGCCTCGCTGGTCGCGGCGCCCAGGTGCGGGGTCGAGATGAACCCCGGCGTCCCGAACAAGGGGCAGGCGGTCGCCGGCTCGGTCTCGAACACGTCGAGGGCGGCGCCGGCGACATGGCCGCTGTCGAGCGCCTCCTTGAGTGCCGCCTCGTCGACCAGGCCGCCGCGCGCGCAATTGATGACGCGAACGCCCGGCTTGGCCAAGGCGAGCGCGTCGCGGCTGAGGATTCCGCGAGTCTGGTCGGTCAGCGGCGTATGCAGCGAAATGAAATCGGCCCGACCGAGCAACTCGTGCAAATGGACTTTCTCGACACCCAGCTCGAGCGCCCGTTCCTCGGTCAGATAGGGATCGTAGGCGACGACCTTCATCCTGAGGCCGATCGCCCGCGCCGCGACGATCGAGCCGATATTGCCGCAGCCGATCAGGCCCAGCGTCTTGGCGGTCAGCTCGACCCCCATGAAGCGGTTCTTTTCCCATTTGCCGGCCTGGGTCGAGGCGTCCGCCTGCG
>JAKFFL010000116.1:0-12645 GCA_036675225.1 Sphingomonas sp.
GACGACCGCAACCCCCGCCGCCGAGGCCGGCGAAGCCGCGACTGCCGAAACCGCCGAGGCGCCGGTCTCGACCCAGGGCCCGCAGATCCAGGCGATCCTGCGCGAGCAGCAGCTCGACAAGCATGGCCGCGCCTATGCCACCGGCCGCCGCAAGGACGCGGTCGCCCGCGTCTGGCTGAAGCCGGGATCGGGCAAGATCGTCATCAACGAGCGCGACCAGGAGGTCTATTTCGCAAGGCCCTCGCTGCGCCTGGTGATCAACCAGCCGTTCGGCCTGACCGAGCGCGTCGGCCAGTATGACGTCATCGCGACCGTCAAGGGCGGCGGCCTGTCGGGCCAGGCCGGCGCGGTGCTGCACGGCATCGCCCAGGCGCTGTCGCGCTACGAGCCGATGCTGCGCACGACGGTCAAGCGGGCCGGCTTCCTGACCCGCGACAGCCGCGTCGTCGAGCGCAAGAAGTACGGCCGCGCCAAGGCCCGCCGCAGCTTCCAGTTCTCGAAGCGCTAGCTTCCTCGACTTCAACGAGAATGGGCGGTCCAGCGGGGCCGCCCTTTTTCGTTTCGGGACAATTGAAGCCGCGCGCTTCTCCGCATCCCGCCACGCTGCTAGCGTCGCGGCATGGCAGGCTATGTCCATAAACCACTCCGCTGGGACAAGGAGGCGGCGACCCTATGGCGCGCCGGCCTTCGGGAGGCGGCGCTGGGCAAGTGCATGCAGACGTTGGAGCAGGCCGAACAGCCGGACGCCGACCATTTCATCCAGCCCGGTTTCTATCTGTTTCAGCTCGATCGGTTCGAGGAGGCCGTGGCGGTGCTGAAACGCGGCGCCGAGCTTTACCCCAGGCACCCCATGATCCTGCTCAGCTTGGGCAGTGCCCATAACCGCGCCCGGCGGCATCGCGACGCCCTCCCCTGGCTCGAGCGCTTCCTGACGCTGGGCTTCGCCGACGCCAGCGCCTTCGACGCCCTCGCCTCTTCGCATGCCGCCACGGGCGATCTAATCAAGGCCAAATTGTTCGGCACCATGGCTCTCGACGAGAAAGACCGCGCGACCGCCGACCGGCACGGCACGCCGCCGCTCAAGCTCAAGGTCAAGCCCGGCAAGAAGCGGCAGGTGGTCGCCTTCACTCTGTTCGGGTCCAATCCACGCTATTTGCGTGGCGCCTTGCAGAATGTGCTCGCCACGCGAGACCTTTATCCCGGCTGGACGTGCCGCTTCTATGTCGACGACAGCGTCGACAAGAGGTTCCTCGATGTGCTGGTGGCCGAGGGTGCCGTGGTCATTCGCGATGAAAGTGGCAACCGCGACTTCCGCCACCTGCTGACCCGCCGCTTCCAGATAGCCGACGACCCCACCGTCGGCCGGTTCATGGTGCGCGATTGCGACAGTGTCGTGAACCCGCGCGAAGCCGCCGCGGTCGCCGAATGGATCGAGTCCGGCCTGCCGTTCCATGCCATGCGCGACTGGTGGACCCACACCGACCCGATGCTCGCCGGCCTGTGGGGCGGCATCGCCGGCGTCTTTCCCGACATGGCCGGAAGGCTGGCGGGTTTCATTGGCGACAAGCCGGGCAGCACCAACTGGGACCAATACTTCCTGCGCGACCAAGTCTGGCCGGCGATCCGCGATCATGTCCTGGTCCACGACCGCTGCTATCCCGCCTATCGCGCTTTGCCGTTTCCGACCCCGACCCCGCAGGGGCGCGAGCATGTCGGCCAAAATGAATTTGCCAGCGACCAGGCCGGCCAGGCCCGGGCGCTGGCCGCCTTCGCCGAAAAAGTACCGGCGCTGCGCCTACCGGTCGCCAAGCCGGTCAAGCTGCGGTTCCGGACTGGCTAGGCCGGCCGGATGCCGCTCGCATTCACCCGTGCCGTCGGCCCGCGCCTCGCCGAATGCGCGCTGACGCATCTTGCGCGCTCACCAATCGATCTGCGCCGCGCGGTCGACCAGCATGCGGCTTATGAGCGCGCACTCACTGACGCCGGCTTAACCGTCAGCCGCCTCGAGCCGCTCGATGATGATCCTGACGCCGTGTTCGTCGAGGACACGGCGATTCTGCTGGGCGAACATGCCGTCATCACAAGGCCCGGCACGCTGTCGCGCCGGGATGAAGTGGATTCGACGGCGCGCGGCCTCGCCCCCTTCTTCGCCGTTCACCAGCTGAATGCCGGCAACCTTGACGGCGGCGACGTGCTGAAGATCGGCAGCAGCCTCTATGTGGGGCAGTCGAACCGGACTGATGCCGAAGGCACGGCGGCGCTCGATTCCATCGTCTCGGCGCTCGGCTATTGCGTCATTCCGGTCGAGCTGGGCCGGTGCCTACACCTCAAGACCGCGGCCACTTTCGCAGGACCGGACGGCAGGGGCCGACCCAGTGTGCTCGTCAATCCCGACTGGGTGGACCCTGGCCTATTCTCCGGAATGGTTCCGGTACGCGTCGCGGAAGGCGAGCCGCACGCCGCCAACGTCGTGCACGCCGGCTACCACCTGCTGATGGCGGCCGGCAGCCCGATCACGTCCGCAAAGCTTCGCGAGCGCGGCTTCAACATTGTCGAGCTGGATTTGTCAGAACTGCAGAAGGCCGAGGCCGGCGGCACCTGCATGAGCCTGATCGCCGACTAGGGACCAAGGCGAACGCAGGATGGCGACCGAAACCATGGTTGAGGCTTGTCTCGCGCGTGCATAACCTTCAAGGACTGATCGGAATGACGCGTATCGACGACATTCCCTCCATCCTTGACGAGCTCGAAACGATCTACGACAGCTCGGTCGCCAACCTTCGCGCTGCCTTGAACGCTTATGCCCGCGACGGCGTCCGGCCGGACCGCAAGGCGCGCGACGTCGGCGCCTTTGCTTATCCCGAGCTGCGCATCACCTATGAGCCCGAGGGTGCGCCGCCAAGCTCCCAGCGTGCGTTCGCAAGGCTCAACCAGCCGGGCATCTACACCAGCTCGATCGCCCGCCCGCGGCTGTTCCGCGCCTATCTGACCGAGCAGCTCAGCCATTTGATCCGCGACTATGGAATCGAAATCGCCGCCGGCCGCTCGGCCAGCGAGATCAGCTACCCCTATGTCATCGACGGCGCCGAGCTCGAGCTGGGCGGGATGAGCACCGCCGAGCTGTCACGCTGGTTCCCCTCGACCGAGCTGGTCCACATCGGCGACGAGATCGCCGACGGCGTCTTTGACAGCTCGCACGGCGTCCGCCCGCTGGCCCCGTTCGACGGCCCGCGCACCGATTTCAGCCTTGCCCGGCTCAGGCACTATACCGGCACCCCGCCCGAGCATTTCCAGCAGTTTGTGCTGTTCACCAACTATGTCCGTTACGTCGACGAGTTCGTCCGCTTCGCCATCGACGAGTTGCGCCAGCCGGACAGCCCGTTCACCGGCTTTTCCGTCCCCGGCGGCTATTATGAAGCGGGCGGCCTGGCAGACGCCGAGGCACAGATCGCCGCCGGCGTCTGGCGGCGGCACCAGATGCCGGCCTATCACCTGATGACCGCCAGCGGCGACGGCATCACCTTGGTCAACATCGGCGTCGGTCCGTCGAACGCGAAGACGATCTGCGACCATATCGCCGTGCTTCGGCCCGAGGCGTGGCTGATGATCGGCCATTGCGGCGGCCTAAGGCCAAGCCAAACCATCGGCGACTATGTCCTCGCCCACGCTTATCTGCGCGACGACCATGTCATGGACGACATCCTCCCGCCGGAAATCCCGCTGCCGGCCATAGCCGAGGTGCAGAAGGCCTTGTTCGAGGCGACGGTGATGGTCACCGGGGAGGATGAGGACAGCGTCAAGAAACGGCTGCGAACCGGCACCGTCGTCACCACCGACGACCGCAATTGGGAATTGCGCTACACATTGTCGGCGCTGCGCTTCAACCAGAGCCGGGCGGTCGGCATCGACATGGAATCGGCGACCGTCGCCGCCCAGGGCTATCGCTTCCGCGTCCCCTATGGCACCTTGCTGTGCGTATCCGACAAGCCGCTGCACGGCGAATTGAAGCTGCCTGGCCAGGCCAATGCCTTTTACGAACGCGCCATCAGCCAGCATCTGCGGATTGGCATCGAGACCCTGCAGCTGCTGAAGCGCGAGGGTGACGACCTCCACAGCCGCAAATTGCGCAGCTTCGACGAGCCGCCGTTCCGCTAGGGCCTGGGCGTGCGGTCCTGGATCCGGCCGAGCTGCGGAACGTCGCCGCCGGCTTTTAGATAAGCCTCGCTGGCCTCGACATCGACGATCCCTGGGTCGAGCGTGTCGGTGCCATGGGTCAACACGGTGAAATTGTCGCCGCCGGAGCTAAGGAAATTGACGACCGTGACCCGATAGCGAGCCGCCGGCTCGATCGGCTGGCCGCCGAGGCGCAACTCGACAATCCGCTGGCCGGCGGGCCGCGACAGCTCATAGGCAAAGAAGACGCCCTTGCTGGGCAGCAGCATGTTGGGTTTGGCAACGGTGTTGGTGCCGCTGTCGAACTGCTGCTCGAGGAGCGCCTTCAGCTGTGCACCGGTCAGGGTTTTGATGACCAGATTATTGCCGAACGGCTGCATGGCGAATAACTGGCCGAAGGTGATGCTGCCGTCGGCCGCCGGCACCAGATCGGCGCGGACGCCGCCGCTGTTGGAAAAAGCGATCTGCGCGCCCAGCGCCTTGGTCGCCGCCAGTTGGGCGTCGGCAATGAAGTTGCCGCCCTGATGCTCGCGCGCCTGGGTGGGCTCGCGAGTAATCGGCGCCGACAAGCGACCGACCAAGCGCGATGCCACGGGCCGCGCTTCGGAAACATAACGATCGACGATGGCGGCGGTGGCCGTATCCTTCACCCAGACCGGAAAACCGGTTTGCAGCGCGACTGCCCCGGCGGACCCGGTGTAGGGCTCGCCCTGGACAATGATATTGTCGGCGCGCTTGGAAACCACGCCGCCATCCGGGCTGACCGTTATCTCGATTTCGGTGAACAAGCTTCCGTAGCGCCCGGCGCTGGTCAGCAGCAGCGGATGCGCGCTTTGACGCGGCAGCTCGCAGACATAAGCGGTGTGGCTATGGCCGGAGACCACGGCGTCGATGGTCGGATCGAGCCGCTCCAGGATCGGCATGATGTCGCCGTCGAGGTTGGGGCAGCTTTTGTCATTGTAGCCGCCTGTCGTCCGCCCGCCTTGGTGGATCAGCAGCACGACTGCGTCGGCGCCGGCCAGCCGCAGCGCCCGTGCCGCTGCGTTGGCGGTCGTCGCCTCATCGGTGAAGGTCAGCCCCGCAACGCCCGCCGGAGTCACCAATGTGGCCGTTTCCTTCAGCGTCATGCCAATGAAGCCGACCTGCACCGGCCCGAAGTCCTTGACGCCGGTGCCTGGAAACAACGTCGTGCCGTCCGACCTGATGACATTGGCGGCAAGGAAGCGAAAGCGGGCGCCCTCGAACGGTTCGACGGCGCAGGGCGCGCGGCTAGAATGTTTCTTGCAGCCGCCGTTTTGCATCCGTAGCAATTCGGCGCTGCCCTTGTCGAACTCATGGTTGCCGACGGCGTTAAATTCGACCCCCGCCTCGTTCATGGCGGCGATTGTTGGCTCGTCGAGGAACAAGGAAGACACCAGCGGCGCGGCGCCGATCATGTCGCCAGCGGAAACGGTGACGCTATAGGGGTGGCCGCCGCGGCGGGCTTTGAGCGCGCCGGCGAGATAAGCCGCGCCGCCCGCCGGCACCTTCACTTTCGAGCCATCCGCCAAGATCGCGTCGATGGCATTCTTCGGCGGCTCGAGATTGCCATGGAAATCATTGATGGCAAGGATTTGGATCTCAACCGGTCCGACCGGGACAGATGCCTGCCGCGGCACGGTCGTGCAGCCGGCAAGCAGCAGCAATGCAACGAAGCCACGACGCATGCTGATCACTCCCCGCTTGTCGCCACCTTGTGGCCCCGCCTAAGGGTATTCCCATGACAGAGAAAGAGCTTGTCGCCGCTGCCCGCGAAGCTGCCCTGGAAGCCTATGCGCCTTATTCGGGCTTCGAAGTCGGCTGCGCGATCGAATCGCGGGAGGGCAAGATCGTGACCGGCGCAAATGTCGAGAACGCCTGTTACCGCCTCGGCATCTGCGCCGAGCAACATGCGCTAGCGAACGCTCAGGCCGCTTTCGGCTTGCACAGGGTAGCGCGCATCGCCGTCGCTGGCGGCCACGTTACGGCCGGCGCGCTTTTCGGGGGGCAGGTCGTGACGCCGTGCGGCGGTTGCCGCCAGGCAATCCTCGAGGCCGCGCAATTGGGCAATTATCACGACATCGAAATCATTTGTGCGTCAGGAGATGGAAAGCTCGTCGAACACCATAGGATCTCAGCCCTGCTCCCGCACAGTTTCGGCCCAGCCAATCTGAAAGACGCGGGTTAGCCGATTGGCTTGACCGACAGGCCCTGGCGGTAGTTCATCACGACGTTGGTCTTGGCGGCGCCGTTCGGCACGGCGACCGCCGTCTCGGCGAAGCTCGGCTTGCCCATCAGCGACAGCTTCGGGTTGCGGGAGAAGCCGCCGCCGTCGTTCCAGTCCGACTTGCGGTTGGCATTGGCGTCGTGGCGGACGACGAACGCATATTGCCCGGCTTTTGGCAGCGGCACGCAGACATCGACCGAGCGGCGGCCGTTCAGCGGGTAATCGACCCGGCGCACCCATTTGCCCTTATCGAGGAAGTCGGCGCCGCCCGGGCCATAGGCCTGGACGCGGACCTTGCCGACGCCGCTCTTGAGTCCGGTTACGCGCACGGTCATTGTCGTCAGCGAGGGGTTGTCGCACGACTTGTCGTTGGGGCTGGTCTCGCGCGGATCGGCGCTCGCCGAAGTCGCCAGCGCAAGCGCGGCCAGTCCAAGGAAAGGCAGTTTTGTCATGGGGTTGCGATTAGCTTTGCGCCCATGAACTGAAAATGAAACGAGCGTTTCAGCCTACTTCAGCTTGATTTCGCGAAGCCGCTCCTGGAGGTAGCCGTCGGCGGTGATCGGCTCCCATTTCGGCGCTTCACCCGGTGTCACCGTGCCCGGCAGAGCCTCGATCATGAAGTCCGAGCGGAAGTGCAGGAAATACGGCATCGAATAGCGTGCTTTGCCCCAGCGCTCGCGCGGCGGGTTAACCACCCGGTGCGAGGTCGATCGCAGCACGCCGTTGGTCAACCGCTGCAGCATATCGCCGATGTTGACCACCAGCTCGCCCGGCTTCGGAGAGACGGGAATCCAGCGCCCGTCCCTGGTTTTGAGCTCGAGCCCGCCCTCCTCGGCGCCAAGCAACAGGGTAATGGTGTTGATGTCCTCGTGCGCGCCGGCGCGGACATGGCCGCCCGGCTCGTCGTCGATCGGCGGGTAATGGAGCAGACGCATGACAGAGTTGCCGTCGCGGACGGTGTCAACGAAATAGTCCTCGTCAATGCCCAGATAGCGAGCGATGGCTTTGAGGATCTTGAGGCCAGTGCGGTCGAAGGTCGCATACAGCTCCTGGAAGGTGGCCTTGAAGCTCTCGACCTCGGCCGGCCAGACGTTGTCGGGCATGTGGCCTCGGAACGGGTGGCCGGGCGGCAGGTCGCGGCCGACGTGCCAGAATTCCTTCAAATCATGGGCGGAATATCCCTTGGCGGTTTCGATCCCGAAGGGGGTGTAGCCGCGCGCCCCGCCCTGCCCTTCGATATGATATTTGCGCTTCACATTTTCGGGCAACGCGAAGAAGGCTTTCGACTTGGCCTCGGCGCGGTCGATCAGCTCGTCGGAAATGCCGTGGTCGGCGATGATGGCAAAGCCATATTCCTCGAAGCTCTTGCCCAGTTTGCTCGCGAAGCCGTCGGGGTCACGGTCGGCCTCGGCCAGACTGACCGAAGCGATAGGGTCGGCGGTGATCGTGCTCATCGGGCTGATTTAAGCCGGAATCATCAAACCCGCCAGCGCGGCGCTCATCAGATTGGCGAGGCTGCCGGCGATCAGCGCGCGAATGCCGAGCTTGGCGATCATCGGCCTTTGGTTCGGCGCCAGCCCGCCGGTCACCGCCATCTGGATGGCGATCGAGCTGAAATTGGCGAAGCCGCAGAGTGCGAAGATGGCGATCGCCTGACTGCGCGGACTGAGCGAACCGGGCGCCATCGCGCCGAGGTCGATGAAGGCGACGAACTCGTTCAGGACGACCTTGGTGCCAAACAGGGCGCCCACCGATCCCGCTTCATTCCACGGCACGCCAATCAGGAACATGATCGGCTGGAAGAGGTAGCCGACCAGCATCTGGAAGCTGAGGTCGGGCTGCCCGAACCAGCCGCCGACGCCGCCGAGCAGGCCATTGGCGAGCGCCACCAAAGCGACGAAGGCCAGTACCATCGCGCCGACCGCGACGGCCAGCTTGACGCCGGTTTGCGCGCCCTGGGCGGCGGCCATGATGATGTTGGCCGGCTGCTCGCCCGGCTCGAAGGTCTCGGCGACGTCGACCTGGTCGTCTTCGCCCGCCCCGCCCTTCAACGGTAATTCATCCGGTCCCGGCAAATCATCCGGCATCATCAACTTGGCCATCAGCACACCGCCGGGCGCCGACATGAAGGCGGCGGCAAGCAGATAGGGCAGATATTCCGCCCCGAGCAGGCCCGCGTAGGCGGCGAGGATGGTGCCGGCGACTCCCGCCATCCCGACGGTCATGACGGTAAACAATTGCGCCGGGGTCAGCGCCGCCAGATACGGCCGGATGGTCAGCGGCGATTCCGACTGGCCGACGAAGATATTGGCCGCCGCCGACAGGGATTCGACGCGGCTGATGCCGGTTACCCAGCCGATCGCGCCGCCGACCCAGCGAACAATCCGCTGCATGACGCCGAGGTAATAGAGGATGGCGATCAGTGAGGCGAAGAAGATGATGACCGGCAGAGCGGCGATGGCGAAGGTGTTGGCGAGCGGGTTGGATTCGGTCGGCCCGAACAGGAATTCCGTGCCTTTGCCGGCATAGCCAAGCAGATTGGCGACGCCGTTGGACATCGCCTGGATCGCGGCCCGGCCCCACGGCGTGTAGATGACGAGCAAAGCGATTCCGGCCTGCAGCGCGAAGGCGGCGGCGACGACCCGCAGGCGGATCGCCTTGCGGTTCGACGACAGCAGCCAGGCAATGGCCAGGATCGCGGCAATGCCGATCAGTCCGAACAGCTGGTCCATTTGAAACGCTGGCCCTCCCCGGCCTTACCAGACGATGCCTTGGGTAGCGCCCGCGGCGGCTTCGTCCAGCATATTTATGACTTCGTCCGGCGTATCGCCGACGATCATTTGCTGGAGTCGGCGTGGCGAGACGAAACCGGCGGCGGAGACATGCGCCATGAACTCGACGAACGGCGTCCAGAAGCCGCCGACGTTGAGCAAAGCGAACGGCTGGCAATGATAGCCAAGCGCGTTCCAGGTCCACGCCTCGAACATCTCGTCGAGCGTGCCGATGCCGCCCGGCAGGCAGACGAAGGCGTCGCACAGCTCGGTCATCTTGGCCTTGCGCTCGTGCATGGTGGTGACGGTGATCAGCTCGGTCAGGCCGGTATGGGCCACTTCCTTGTCGACCAGGGCGCGGGGAATGACCCCATAGGCGCGGCCACCGCGGGCAATGACCGTGTCGGCGACGATGCCCATCAGCCCGAGCCGGCCGCCGCCATAGACCAGGTCGAGGCCGCGCTCGGCCATGATCCGGCCAAGCTCGCGCGCCGCTTCCTCGAAGCGCGGGTCGCCGCCTGGGGCCGAGCCGCAATAGACGGCGAGCCGGCGGATGTTCACAGGCGCACCAGGGTCTTGAGGTCGGCTTCGGGCCGCGCGCCGAAGTGCGAGATGATCTCGGCGGCGGCGATGGCTCCCGTCTCCAGGCATTTGCGCAAATCATGGCCTCGGCAGCGGGCGGCAAGGAAGCCGGCCGCGAAAAGGTCGCCGGCGCCGGTCGTGTCGACAATCTGCTCGACCTGCACAGCCGGGACCTGCTCGCGCTCACCGCGTTCGAGTGCCGTGGCGCCGGCCGCCCCTTGCGTGACAACCAGGGTCGCCACCTTGGGCGCCAACACCGCCAGGCACTGCTCGAAGTCGCCGCAACCGGTCAGGTGCCGGACTTCATCCTCATTGGCGAACAGCATATCGACCATGCCGCCGTCGATCATGCCCATCACCCCCTCCTTGCGGCCCGGGATGCAGAGGCTCTCCGACAAGGTGAAGGCCACGGTCCGCCCAGCCTCATGGGCGATCTGAGCAGCACGCAACATGGCGTGGCGTGGCTGCTCGGGGCCCCACAGATAGCCCTCGAGGAACGTGATCTTCGCCGACCTGATCAACACTTCGTCGAGGGCCGCGATATTGAGCTGATGCGATGCGCCGGGGCAGGTGTTCATCGTCCGCTGCGCATCGGGCGTGACCAGGATCAGGCAGCGGCCGGTCGGATGTTCGCCGGCGCCGGCCAGCGCCGGCGTGTCGAAGCGCACGCCAAGCGCCCGCATGTCGTGGCGGAAGATCTCGCCCAACTGGTCATCGGCGACCTGGCCGATGAACGCCGCCGATCCGCCCAGGGCTGCAATCCCCGCCATGCTGTTGGCCGCCGAACCGCCGCTGGTTTCGCGGGCATTGCCCATGGCGGCGTAGAGGCGGTTTGCCGCTTGCGTGTCGAGCAGCTGCATCGACCCCTTGGGCAGGCCATGCTCGGCCAGGAAGGCGTCGTCGCAGGTGGCGATGACGTCGACGATGGCATCGCCGATGGCAACAATGTCGAGGGGCGGCTGGGTCACGGGCGGGTGCGGTAGCGGGACGGCGCGGCGACGGTCAACAAAACCCTTGCGGGCCAAGGCGAAGCCGCTACCCCTCCCCGCCCATGATCACTGAATCCTCGGCGCCGCGCGCCATCAGCCCGTCCCTCTTCGCCTTCGCCATTTTCTATGGCGGCATGGTGTGTATCGCCGGCGTGCTCGGCAATAAGCAGGTCGCCTTGGGGCCGCTAGCGGTCGAGGCCGGGATCTTCGCCTTCCTGATGCTGGTCATCACCTCCAGCGCGGTCGCCGAGCTGCACGGCCGCGACACCGCCAACCGGCTCGTCCTGGTCGGGTTCGTGCCGCTGGTCTTCTCGATCCTGCTGACCTTGTTCGTCCTCAGCCTGCCCGCTTCGGCGGATATGGCAGAGGACCGGCGGGGTGCATTCAACCTGATGATGGACGCGACCTGGCGGATCTGGATCGCCGGCATCATCGCTTATGGCGTGTCGCAATTCCTCAACGTGACGATCTTTACCTGGCTCAAGGGCCGCGAAGGCGCGCGGCTGCTCTGGCTGCGCTCGGCGATTGCCAGCGTGTTGAGCCAGATCGTCGACACGCTGATCTTCATCACTGTGGCATTTTACGGGGTCTTTCCGATCGCCAACCTGGTGGCCGGTCAGATGCTCGCCAAGGTGGTCCTGTCAATTGTCCTGGTGCCGCCGCTCATCTATGTTTTCGTCGGGCTCGGGCGCCGGCTGGATTTGACCCGGACTGCTTGAAACCAAATGACTTTGCTGCTCTAGGCGCGGCCGAGTCGCTCTGGCTTTGGCGCGCCCTCGCGTGTCCTTCCGGCAACGCTCTGAAACTTTTCTCGGCGGCGCCGAACGCGCCGTCATTCAACCGTCGCAAACTCGCTATAGCGGCGACAAGCGACTCGATTCCGGCGCTCAAACCCGTGGGGGGTTCACACGTGAAAAAGCTTATTCTTCTCTGCTCGACCGCTATTGTCCTGCCGACCGCCGCCTTCGCCCAGTCGAGCGGCTCGCAGGATTTCGAAAAGGAAGCCATCGTCGTCACCGGCACGCGGACTCAGGAAGTCGGCGGCGTGCAGACACCCGACACGGCCAAGCCCAAGGCAGTGCTGACCCAGGAGATCATTTCACGCTCGACCCCCGGCCAGACCATCCTCGACACCATCAACCTCGTCCCGGGCGTCAGCTTCCAGAACAATGACGCTTACGGCTCTTCCGGCGGCACGCTCAGCATCCGCGGCTTCGCCGGCGACCGCATCAGCCTGACCTTCGACGGCGTCCCGCTGAACGATTCCGGCAATTACGCCATTTATTCCAACCAGCAGCTCGACCCCGAGCTGATCGAGCAGGTCAACGTCAACCTCGGCACCACCGACGTCGACTCCCCGACGGCGGCGGCGGTCGGCGGCACCGTCAACTACCGCACGATTCTGCCCTCAACCCATTTTGGTGGCCGCGTCGTCGGCTCGCTGGGTGAGTTTGACTTCCGCCGCATCTTTGCGATCATCCACACCGGCGAGATCGGCCCGTGGGGCACGCGCGCTTTTGTCTCGGTCTCCAATGCCAAGAATGACAACCCGTTCAACAATTACGGCGAAGTCGACAAGCAGCAGTACAACGCCCGCATCTACCAGCCGATCGGCAGCAATGGCGACTATGTCTCGGTCAGCGGCCACTATAACCAGAACCGCAACAACTTCTTCGGCTCGGTGCCGCTGCGTAACGACGAACCCGTCCCCTTTGGCTTTCCGGACGACCGCGACGATCGTGAATATGACATCAACTACCCGTGCCAGATGGACACGCCGCAACCGGGCGAGGTCGACAATCCCGGAGACGGGCCGGACGATATCGACAATTGCGGAACCGAGTTCGACCGGCGCTACAATCCGTCGAACACCGGCAACATCCGT
>JAKFFL010000011.1:0-12487 GCA_036675225.1 Sphingomonas sp.
CAACACCGCTTATGTCGAGGGCTGGGCGCTCTACGCCGAGACGCTCGGCTATCCGATGGGCTACTACAAGGACCCCTACCAGCGCTTCGGGACGCTCGACGACGAAATGCTTCGCGCCATGCGGCTGGTCGTCGACACCGGCATCCATTCCAAGGGCTGGACCCGGGAGCAGGCAATAGAATATTTTCTCAGCCATTCGGGCCAGAGCGAGACCGACGCCAAGAACGAGGTCGAGCGTTATATCGCCATCCCCAGCCAGGCCCTGGCCTACAAGGTCGGCGCGCTGACCATCCAGCGCCTGCGCAAGAAGGCCGAAGCCGAGCTCGGCCCCAAGTTCGACATCAAGGACTTTCACGCCCAGGTGCTGATGACCGGCGCTTTGCCGATGGCGATCCTCGAAAAGAAAATCGACAACTGGATCGCCAGCCGCAAGGCGGCGTAGCGTCCGCCTGCCGATTGTTGGATATTTGTAGGATTGCAAATGCCAGCGTCCGCGTTTGCGCGCGAGCGCTGGCTGATTGAAATCGTTGAGCATGTCGACAATCGGCTACCGTCGCATAAAGTCACGCCGAATGGCTTCCGATCCCGTGACCTTTGCGGCCTTTGCGACGTTAAGCGGACGCCGACTCGAGCGCCTCGGCGATCAGGCGGCGGCTGTTGTCGATGCCGTAGAGGGCGATGAAGCTGCCCATCCGCGGGCCCTGGCTGGAGCCGAGCAGGGTCTCGTACAGCGCCTGGAACCAGTGGCGCAGGCTCTCGAACGGATGGCGCTTGCCGACTTCGAAGACGGCATGCTGGATGACTTCGCCGTCGGCATCGGCGGGCAGTGCGGCGAGCTCTGAATCGAGGTCGCGCAGGGCCGCGGCTTCCATGTCGCTGGGCGCTCGCCGCTTGAGGGTCGGTGCGACGAAATCGCGGGCGTAATTGACGGCGAGGCCGATCAGCTCGTCGAGCTCGGGATTGTCCTGCGGCGAGCAGTCCGGGTTGTAGCGGCGGACGAATTTCCAGGCGGTGTCCTTGTCGCCGACGCCGGGCAGGCTGGCGAGGTTCAGCAACAGGCCATAGGTCAGCGGCAGTATTCCGTCGGGCACCTTGCCGGCGTGGATGTGGTGGACCGGATTGCCCAGCTTCTGCGCGATCGGCTGGTCGGGATAATTGGCGCGGAACTGCCAGTAATCGTCCACCGCGCGCGGGATGACGCCGAGGTGCAGGCTCTTGGCTCGCTTCGGTTCGCGGAAGATGTAGAAGGCCAGGCTCGGCTCGCTGCCATAGGTCAGCCATTCCTCGAGGCTGAGGCCGTTGCCCTTGGACTTGGAGATTTTCTCGCCCTTTTCGTCGAGGAACATCTCATAGTTGAAGCCCTCGGGCGGGCTGGCGCCGAGGATTCGGGCGATCTTGCCGGACTGGGTGACGCTGTCGATCAGATCCTTGCCGGCCATTTCATAGTCGACGCCGAGCGCCACCCAGCGCATCGCCCAGTCGACCTTCCATTGCAGCTTGGCGCGGCCGCCGAGCGCCGATTGCTCGAGGCGCGCGCCGTCCTCGTCGGTGAAGGCGATGGTCCCGGCCTCGGCGTCCACCACCGCGACCGGCACCTGCAGCACGCGGCCCGATGACGGCGAGATCGGCAGTACCGGCGAATAGGTCTGGCGGCGTTCCTCGCGCAGGGTCGGCAGCATGACGCCGAGGATCTCGTCCCACTTGCACAGGACCTGGCGGATGGCATCGTCGAAGCGGCCCGAGGCGTAACAGTCGGTCGCCGACAGGAAATCATAGTCGAAACCGAAGCGGTCGAGGAAATGCCGCAGCATCGCATTATTGTGGTGGGCGAAGCTCTCGTGCGTGCCGAACGGGTCCGGGATTTTCGTCAGCGGCTTGCCTAGATGCTCGGCCAGCATGTCTGGGTTGGGGACGTTGTCCGGGACCTTCCTCAGCCCGTCCATGTCGTCGGAAAAAGCGATCAGCCGCGACGGCGCGCCGCCGCTCAGCTCGGCGTAGGCGTTACGGACGAAGGTGGTGCGCAGCACTTCGTTGAAGGTGCCGATATGCGGCAGGCCGGACGGGCCATAGCCGGTCTCGAACAGCATCGCCTCCCCATTGGGCTTGCCGTCCGGCCAGCGCTTGAGCAGCTTGCGCGCCTCCTCATAAGGCCAGGCCTTGCTCGCCAATGCGGCGGAATGGAGGGTTTCAGCGTCCAATTGTCGTTGCTCTTTTGTTCCCGGACCACCAATGTCGGGCGATGGCCGCTCCTTTGCCGCTTCCCGCGCTGCACGCAACCCATGCCGGCATCTGGATCGCGCATGGTGACGGCCAGCCGCGCGAGGCGCAGCGCGGCGAGGCCATCGCCCGCGCCGCCGAGACCCCGCACATCCTGCTCAACGCGCCCTTGGTCGGGCAACGGCTCGGCTATCCCGAGATCAGCGGCCTCGATCTGCTCGAACTGTTCGCCTTCATCCACCCTGCGCGGTTCGCGGTGCCGACCCCGGCGGGGCTCAGCCGGGCGCTGGGCCTGGAGCCGCCGGCGAGCGAGGCCGAGGCGGCGGATGCACTGCGGCGGATGGCGGGCGCGCTACTCGACCGGCTCGCCGATCCCGACTGGCCTGAGCGCGAGGGCGCCTGGACCGCCAACGCCACCTTGCACCGGCTGGGCTGGGGCTGGGCCGGCCTGATCGCGGCCCGGCTGGAGCGGCCGGAAAAGGGCGAGCGCATACTGTTCGCCCGACTGCCACAATGGGAAGAGGCCGCCGACCGCCCGCCGCCGCGCAATATGTCGATCTCGGGTGCCGACGCTCGCGAACGCCTCGCCGAGCTGACCGGCGACACCGCCGAGCCGCGCGAGGGACAGCAGGCCATGGCGGCGGCGGTGACCGAGGTGTTCGCGCCGCGGCCCAAGAGCGGATCGCCCAACATGCTGCTGGCCGAAGCCGGCACCGGCATCGGCAAGACCCTGGCATATCTGGCGCCGGCGTCGCTGTGGGCGGAGCGGGCCGGCGGCACGGTCTGGGTGTCGACCTTCACCAAGGCTCTGCAGCGTCAGCTTGATGCCGAAGGCGCGCGGATCTTCGCCGACCCCAAGGAGAGGGCGAAGCGGATCGTCGTTCGCAAGGGCCGCGAGAATTACCTCTGCCTGCTCAACCTGGAAGACGCGATGCAGGGTGCCTTCTCGGGCCGGGCGGCGATCCTGGCGCACCTCGCCGGCCGCTGGGCCGCTTACTCGCGAGACGGTGACATGGTCGGCGGCGATTTGCCCGGCTGGCTGCCGAGCCTGTTCCGCCGCGCGGGGGCGGCGGCGCTGACCGACCGGCGCGGCGAATGCGTCTATGCCGGCTGCCCGCATTACCGCCGCTGCTTCATCGAGCGCGCCGAGCGGGCCGGGCGCGAGGCCGATTTGGTCATCGCCAACCATGCGCTGGTGATGGTCAATGCTGCGCGCGGCCGGCCCGACGCGCCGATGCGCATCCTGTTCGACGAGGGCCATCATCTGTTCGACGCCGCCGATTCGACCTTCGCGGTGGCGCTCGGCGGGCAGGAAGCGATCGAATTGAGGCGCTGGATCGTCGGGCCGGAAGGCCGCTCGCGTGGCCGCCGGCGGGGGTTGGCGGCGCGGCTGATGGATGTCGCCAGCTTTGACGAGGAAGGCGCCCGCGCGCTCGATGCCGCCGTCGAAGCCGCCCGGGCCCTGCCTTCGGATGGCTGGCTGCAGCGGCTTGCCGAGGGCGCGCCGTTCGCGCCGCTCGAAGCCTTGCTCGCCCAGGTGCGCGGTACGGTTTACGCCCGGGCCAAGGCGCAGGAGGCCGGCTATGGGCTCGAAACCGAGCTGGCCGAGCCGGACGGCGCGCTGGTCGAGGCGGGCGCGGTGGCGCTGGCGTCGCTCGAAGCCCTGCACCGGCCGTTGGCTGCGCTCGGCCGCCGACTGGAAGCGGTGCTTGAGGACGCGCCCGACTGGCTTGATGCCGCCGCCCGCGCCCGTGTCGAAGGCGCGATCCATGGCCTGGCCTGGCGGCGCGAGGTGCTTTCGGCCTGGATCGCCTTGCTTGCCCGCATCGGTGGCAGCGCCGACCCCGATTTCGTCGACTGGCTGGCGATCGAGCGGGTCGAGGGCCGCGAGTATGACGTCGCCATCCACCGCCGCTGGCTCGACCCGACCCGACCGCTGGCGCGCGCCGTGCTGGAACCGGCGCATGGTGTGCTGGTGACGTCGGCGACTTTGCGCGGCTGCGAGGATTGGGGCACGGCCGAGCAGCGCACCGGAGCGGCGCACCTCGCCGGCCCGGTCGGCCATTTCGAAACGCCCAGCCCGTTCGATTATGTCGAGGCGACGGAGGTGCTGGTCGTCACCGATGTCGGCCGCAATGACCTGGCGGCGCTGGCCGGCGCCTACGCGCGGTTGGTCGAGGCAGCCGGGGGAGGGACCCTCGGCCTGTTCACCGCCATCCAGCGGTTGAAGGGAGTTCATGCCCGCATCGCCGACCGGCTGGCGCGCGCCGGCCTCCCGCTTTTCGCCCAGCACGTCGACCCGATCGATGCAGGGACGCTGGTCGACATGTTCCGCGACGATCCGCATGCCTCGTTGCTGGGCACCGACGCCCTCAGGGACGGCGTCGATGTCCCCGGCGACTCGCTCAGGCTAGTAGTGATGGAGCGGGTACCCTGGCCACGGCCGACCGTACTCCACGCCGCGCGGCGGCTGGCCTATGGCGGCAGCGCCTATGACGACCGCGTGATCAAGGCGCGACTCGCCCAGGCCTTCGGGCGGCTGATTCGCCGGCAGGATGATCGCGGCGTCTTCGTCGTGCTTTCGGCCGCCATGCCGTCGCGGCTGTTGGCTGCTTTCCCGCCAGGCGTGAGGGTGTCGCGAGTCACGCTCGATATCGCGATCGAGCGAGTCGCGGCGCGGCTGGGCGGACGGTCAGTCGGTCAGCGCGTCGCGCAGCCGGTCGCGCAGGCCGATCAGGCGCTCGACCTCGACTGAGCCGGGCTGCGGCGCGGCCGGGGTGAACATCGCCGAATCGCTGGGCGGCGAAGGATCGGCGACGGCCGGCGGCGGTTCCGTCTTGGTTTGAGTGCGCAGCAGTTTCTGGACGCCGCGGACCGTATAGCCCTCGTTCGACAGCAAATGATGGATTCGCCGGGCCAAGGCGACGTCGGCCGGGCGGTAATAGCGGCGGTTGCCGGCGCGCTGCAGCGGCCGCAATTGCGGGAATTTCGTTTCCCAGTAGCGCAGGATGTGCTGGGCGACGCCAAGCTCTTCGGAGAGTTCGCCGATGGTGCGGAACGCCTCCGGATCCTTGTCCGTCGCGGCCACCTACATGCCTATTTCGCGACCCTGTCGCGCATGATCTGGCTGGCGCGGAAGGTCATGACGCGGCGCGGCGCGATCGGCACTTCGACGCCCGTCTTGGGATTGCGGCCGATGCGCTGGCCCTTGTCCCGCAGGATGAAGCTTCCAAAGCCGGAAATCTTCACATTCTCACCCTCGGACAAGGCGTGGCACATGTGATGGAGCATGCGCTCGACCAGGTTAGCGCTTTCGGCGCGCGACAGGCCGAGCTTGCGATGGACGATGTCCGACAAGTCGGCCCTTGTCAGCGTGCCCGAATGGAGACCGTCATGAGACCGGGCGACACCCGCATCCGCCATAGTGAACCCCTTTGCCCCGCTCGCAACTTGCAGCAATTTTCCGGAGCCTAACCAAAAACATGCCAGTCGGCAATCCAACGCGACATCAAGTCTGTTAATAGCGAAGAACGGCCGCTCCCCAGGTGAAGCCGCCGCCCATCGCTTCGAGCACGACGAGGTCGCCGCGCTTGATCCTGCCGTCGCGCACGGCGGTGTCGAAAGCAAGCGGAACCGAGGCCGCTGATGTATTGGCGTGGCGGTCGACCGTCACCACCACTTTTTCCGGCGGCAGGCCGAGCTTGCGGGCGGTGGCGTCGAGAATCCGGGCGTTGGCCTGGTGCGGAACGACCCAGTCGATCTCGCTCGATTCCAGCCCGGCGTCGGCCATGACCTCGTTGAGCACATCAGCGAGATTGACGACCGCGTGACGAAACACCTCGCGGCCCTTCATCCGCAGTTTGCCGACCGTCTGGGTGGTCGACGGACCGCCATCGACGAACAAAAGCTCATTGTGGCGGCCGTCGGCATGCAGCCTGGTCGATAAAATGCCGCGATCGCCATCTTCCGCCTTGATCACCATCGCCCCGGCGCCATCGCCGAACAGGACGCAGGTCGCGCGGTCCTCCCAGTCGAGGATCCGGCTGAAGGTTTCGGAGCCGATGACGAGCGCCGTTTCGGCGGAACCCGAGCGAATCATCGAATCGGCCACGGTCAGCGCGTAGAGGAATCCGGTGCAGACCGCGTGCACGTCGAACGCGATGCAATCGGGGATGCCGAGCATCGCCTGGACCTTGGTGGCCGACGACGGGAAGGTCTGGTCGGGCGTGGCGGTGGCAAGGACGATGAGGTCGATGGCCGCGGCCTCGATCCCGGCATGCTCAAGCGCCCTGACGGATGCGTCGAAGGCAAGGGTGGCGGTCGTCTCCCCGGCCTCGGCGATATGGCGGTTGCGGATGCCGGTGCGCTCGGCGATCCATTCGTCCGACGTGTCGACCCGGCTCGCCAGCTCGGCATTGGAGACGGCGCGTCGGGGCAAGGCCGAACCGACGCCGGCGACAATCGATCGGCGGGTCATTGCGCACTTTCATGGTTGAAAGCGTGGGCGCGAAACTCGTCGAGGTCCTGGCCGATCTTGCGGGTGATGTCGTTGGTCACCATCCGCGCGGCGACGCCGATGGCATTGGCGACGCCCTTCGGGTTGGCGCTGCCGTGGCTCTTCACCACCAGGCCGTTGAGGCCGAGGAAAACCGCGCCGTTGTGATTATTGGGGTCGAGGTGGACCTTGAGCATGTGCAGCGCCGGTTTGGACAAAGCGAAGCCGGCTTTGGAGCGCAGTGAACTAGTGAAGGCGCGGCGCAGTAGATCGGTGACGAACCGGGCGGTACCCTCGGCCGTCTTGAGCGCGATATTGCCGGAAAAGCCGTCGGTGACGACAACATCGACATTGCCGCGCGACAATTGGTCGCCTTCGGTGAAGCCGTCGAACTTCATCGGCAGATAATCTGAGGCCTCGCGCAGCAGCGCCGCCGCTTCCTTGAGCTCGCCAGTGCCCTTCAGTTCCTCGGTGCCGATGTTGAGCAGCTTGACGCGCGGCTTCTTGAGGCCGAGCGCGGTGCGCGCATAGGCCGATCCCATCACCGCGAACTGGACCAGATTCTGGGCGTCGCACTCGGTGTTCGCGCCCAGGTCGAGCATGACCAAATCGGTGTCGCCGAGCGTCGGTAGCAAAGCGGCGAGGGCGGGGCGGTCGATGCCGGGCATGGTCCGCAGGGCCAGCTTGGACATGGCCATCAGCGCGCCGGTGTTGCCGCCGGACAGAGCGGCGTCGGCCTGGCCGTCTTTCACGGCGTTGATCGCAAGGCCCATGGAGGTCGTCCTTGCCCGGCGGATCGCCTGGCTCGGCTTTTCCGACGCGGCGATGGAGTCGGTGGTGTGGTGGACGTTGACGGCCTGCCTGAGTCCCGGATAGCGGGCGAGCTCGGGCGCGATCAGCGCCTCGTCGCCGAACAGCTCGAAATGCAGGCCCGGCGCCTTGCGGCGCGACCGCGCCATGCCGGCGACCATGGCCGCCGGGCCGGTGTCCCCTCCCATGGCGTCAATGGCGATGCGCGGGCTGGCGACCACGCCTCTCGCCCCGCTCAGGCCTCGGTCGCGGTGATTTCGCGGCCGTTGTAATGGCCGCAGGCAGCACAAAGGTTATGCGGCAGCTTCAGCTCGCCGCAGTTCGGGCATTCCTGGAAGCTGGCCGGCTTCAGCGCATGGTGGCTGCGGCGCATGTTCCGCTTGGACGGCGATGTTTTTCTCTTGGGGACGGCCATTGCGGCACCTTGCTTGTCAAATTACCAAAAAAATTGGCGACTCTCCTCGCCCTGTTCCAGCGGGAAGCCCCGCGGCGGCGGCCGGATCGTCGCGAACGGGGCGTCCTATAGCGAAATGCCGAGGGAGCGCAAGCGCAAGCGTGCCATTCAGGCGCTCGCCAGCGCGGCATCGCCGACGAACGGATTGCTGGCGCGCTCATGGGCGAAGGTCGACATTGGCCCGTGGCCAGGGACGAAGGCGGTGTCGCCGCCCATCGGCCACAGCCGCTGGGTAATCGAATCGATCAATTGCTGGTGGTTGCCGCGCGGGAAGTCGGTGCGCCCGATCGACCCTTGGAAGAGGACGTCACCGACGATCGCCAGCTTGGATTCCGCGTGATGGAAGACGACGTGCCCCGGCGTGTGACCAGGGCAATGGCGGACATCTAGGGTCAGATCGCCGACACTGACTGTGTCGCCGTCGACCAGCCAGCGGTCGGGCGCGAACGGTTGCCCGGTCACACCATAGCGCGCGCCGTCCTCGGCGAGCCGGGCTATCCAGAACATGTCGTCCGCATGCGGCCCTTCGATCGGCACGCCGAGCTCCTCGGCGAACAGGCCGGCCGAGCCGCAATGGTCGATATGGCCGTGCGTCAGCAGGATTTTCTCGACCGTGACTCCGGTCTGCCGGATCGCCTCGCGCAACTTGGGCAGGTCGCCGCCCGGGTCGACGAAGGCGCCGCGCATCGTCCTGGTGCACCAGATCA
Source organism: Sphingomonas sp. (assembly GCA_036675225.1). Taxonomy (GTDB): domain Bacteria; phylum Pseudomonadota; class Alphaproteobacteria; order Sphingomonadales; family Sphingomonadaceae; genus Sphingomicrobium. The sequence goes on from JAKFFL010000011.1 coordinate 8,684, forward strand.
GGCTGCAATTCTGCTGGAGCGGGGTCACCGGGATGATGCCCAGGCGAAGCGGCTGCACGCTCATTTCGCAGGCTCAAGGCTTGCCATGGACGGCGGCACGTCCTTCATTGAGGCGGCGACGCGTTCGGCCCGCCGCAGCACACGCAGCACGTTGCCGCCGGCGAGCCTGGCGAGATTGGCATCGCTCCAGCCGCGGCGGATCAACTCGGCGAACAGACTGGGATAATCCTCGACTCCGTCGAGGCCGATGACCGTGCTGCTGATTCCATCGAGATCGCCACCGATGCCGACATGATCGTGGCCGGCGACCTTGGCGACATGCTCGATATGGTCGGCCACCGCCGCGATCTGGGCCTTTGGCTTGGGATTGGCCGCCACCCAGGAATCCAGCCCCGACTCAACCTTGGCGGAATCCTCGGGATGCAGCGACTTCAGCCGCGCTTCCTCGGCCGCGCTCCGGCTCGACCACAACCGAACCTCACGATCCAGGAACGGCGGGACGAAGGTGACCATGACCACGCCGCCATTGGCTGGCAGCAGACTGAGGACGTCGTCGGGCACGTTGCGCGGGTGCGGGTTCATTCCAAAAGCGTCGGAATGGGAGAAGATGACCGGCGCCCGGCTGGCGGCTATGGCGTCCCTCATCGTCGCCGGCGAGACGTGGCTCAAATCGACCAGCATGCCGAGCCGGTTCATTTCTCTGACCACGTCGATGCCGAACGGGGCGAGGCCGTCGTGTTTGGGGGCGTCGGTGCCGCTGTCGGCCCATTCGGTCGTCTGGCTGTGGGTCAGGGTCATGTAGCGCACGCCGAGGTTGTAGAATTGGCGGAGCGCCGCCATCGAACCGCCGATCTGCCGGCCGCCTTCTATGCCGAGCATGGAGGCGACCCGGCCGGCCTTGTGGACGCGGACGATGTCGTCGGCGGTCGCCGCGAATTCCAGGGCTCGCGGGTAAGCGGCGATCAGCCGCTTCGCCGTGTCGATCTGCTCGATAGTCGTGCGGATCGCCTCGTCGCCGGTCAGCGTTCCGCTGATATAGACCGACCAGAATTGCCCGCCGATCCGGCCGGCGCGAAGCCGCGCCATGTCGGTCATCAGCGGCTTGTCCCTTTTTTCGGCGCCGCTGGCGAGATCGTCGACGCTCGAGCCGTGATTCTGGCGCAGCGACCAGGGCAGGTCATTGTGCCCGTCGATCAGCGGCGTCGATTTGAGGACGCGCTCAATGCGCGCCTGGGCGGCCGGCTCGATCGCTTGGGCCGAGAGCGGTGTGGCGGCCAGGGCCGCGGCAAGGATGTGCATTCGCATGGCCGCGTCTTTACGAGGGGACCGGCCATCGTCAATGCGGCGCGAATGGATCGGCCGTTTGTCCTGTTCGACGACATGCGCCCCGGCGACGCCGGCGCCCGAATTTATGAGCGGCCAGTGGCGGAGATTGCCGCCGGTACCATCGGGGAAGTGCGGCCGGCGCTCGACAATCTGCGAGCGGGGGTCGCGGCCGGGCGACATGCGGCCGGGTTCATTGCGTATGACGCGGCCTATGCGCTGGAGCCCAAGCTCAGGCCTCTCGCCCGGCAAGGTGAGGGCCCGCTACTATGGTTCGGCTTGTTCGACGGATTTCGCGCGCTTGGTCCGGACGAATTGGACGGGCTGCTTGGCGATCCGGAGGGCGCCTGGGCGGGCCGGCCGCAGCCGAAAATGGCGCGCGAGGATTATCTCACGGCGGCTGGGCAAGTACGAGAGCATCTGCTCGCCGGCGACTTCTACCAGGCGAATTTGACGTTCGGCTGCGACGTGCCGCTGTTCGGTGCACCGCTGGCCGCATACGCGCGCTTTCGCCGCCGCGCCCGGGCCGGCTGGGCCGGCGTGGTCCGCCATCCCGGCGGCTGGCTGCTGTCGCTGAGCCCCGAGCAATTCTTCACCATAAGCGGGCAGTCGATCGAAGCCAGGCCGATGAAGGGCACGGCGCCGCGCCGGGTTGATCCGGCCGAGGACCAGACCGAGATCGAAACGCTGGCCGCCGATCCCAAGCAGCGGGCTGAGAACATGATGATCGTCGATCTGCTGCGCAACGATTTGGCGCGGGTATCGGAGCCTGGCACGGTCGCGGTGCCGGAGCTGTTTACCGTCGAGACCTATCCGACCGTCCACCAGATGGTCAGCCGAATCACGGCTCACCTGGGCGACGGCATCGGCCCGGTCGAGGCTCTTGAAAGCCTGTTTCCGTGCGGGTCGATCACCGGTGCGCCGAAGCTGGCGGCTATCCAGGCGCTGCGCGTGCTCGAGCCCGAGCCGAGGGGCGCCTACACCGGTTCCATGGGTTGGATCGACCCCAATGGCGATGCTTCGTTCAACGTCCTCATCCGCACCCTCGAGCTTGTCGCGGGCGCGTCCGTCGCTAGGCTCGGCCTCGGCTCAGGGCTTGTCGTCGACAGCGCGCTGGAGGATGAATGGGCCGAGTGCTTGCTCAAGGGAGAGTTCGTGGCGCCGACCGAGATCGATTTCGACCTGATCGAGACGATGCGCTTCGACCCGCACTCGGGAGTCATCGATCTCGACCGCCATCTCGACCGCCTCAAGGCAGCAGCGGCGGACCTCGGCTTCCAGTTCGACCGGCACGGCGCGCGCAACGAGCTGCAGGCGGCGACTTTCCGTCGCAAGGAACCGGCGATGGTTCGCCTGCTGCTGTCGCCGAAGGGGAGCATGGCGATCGAGCTGAAGCCGTTGCCCGAGGCCCAGGCGGGACCGGTGGCGGTCGTGGTGCGGCCGCTTCCGGTTGATCCGTCCGACTTCCGCTTGCGCTACAAGACCACCGCCCGCCGCTTCCTGGACGCTGCCCGGCGCGACGGCGGCGTGTTCGAGGCGGTGTTCACCGATCCCGACGGCCGCCTGACCGAAGGCAGCTTCACCAACATCTTCGTCGAGCGCGACGGCCATTTGCTGACGCCGCCGGCGGAGCGCGGGTTGCTGCCCGGCCTGCTTCGGCAGCGCCTGCTCGACGAAGGCAAGGCGGTGGAAGCCGACCTGACAGCCGAGGACCTCAGCCAAGACTTTATGGTTGGCAACATGGTTCGCGGTCTGATGAAGGCGCGGCTCGCTTAGGTGGCGATCGGGAAGCGTAGCAGGCGATCGGCGACGGGGACCAAAGCGGCGGCGCCGGGACCTGTCTTGCGCGCGATTTCAGCGTGGCCGGCATCGAGCCCACCGGTCAGCGAGCCATAGGCAGGCAGGATCAGCTTGGCCCGCGAGGCGACGAAGCAGCGGCGCGACACCTTGCGGCCTCTGAGATTGAGCCTCAGTTTGGGGTGGAAGTGACCGGAGATTTCGGGCCGGACTTCGCTTGCCACCGCTTCGTGGCGCAGGACGATGCCGCCAACCTCCAGCGCATCGGCCAGGCGACCGCCACAATGGTCGGCGAAGCCGGGATCGTGGTTGCCAATGATCCACGCCCAATCGAGCCGCGATGTCAGCGCCAGCAGTTGCTCGCGCGCCGGCTGCTGCAGGCGGTCGCAGCCGAAGCGATCGTGGAACGAATCGCCGAGGCAAAACAGGCGCGTGGCGTTGGTGCTGGCGATTTCGCCGGCGAGGGCGGCTAGCGTCGCCTGGCTGTCGTAGGGCGGCAGGAACTGGCCGAGCCGCGCGAACCAACTGGCTTTCTCCAGGTGCAAATCGGCGACCAGGAGTGCCCGCTCGGCCGGCCAGAACAGGCCGCCGCCGGCGCTTGCCAGGAAATCATGACCGCCGAACGAAAGGGGAACCATGGGTCGGCCATATGCCGCCAGTCGTCAGATTTCCAAATGATTCAGC
>JAKFFL010000192.1:0-1955 GCA_036675225.1 Sphingomonas sp.
GGCCTTGGTCCGCAGCCAGTCGCGGGCCGCCTTGCCGCCCTTTGAGCGTTCGCTGTCCCATTCGAGCGCGTCGCTGCCGCCCGCGGCCATCACCAGTTCGTGCCGGCGCTTGTTCAGTTCGGTGCCGGCATATTTCATCATGCTCGGCATCGCCGGATGCGCCTCGCCGGCCTTCAATTGGTCGAGGAAGCGCTCGCTCATCGCCGTGAAGGCCAAGGCGTCGACATCGAAGGCGGCGATTTCGGCGCGGAGCAGCGGATCCTCCGGCTTGAGCATCGCGCCAAGAGCCGTCTGGTCGCCGCCAAGGCCCATGCCGCTGATCATCTCGCGCTCGTGGCCGAGCAAATATTTGGCGACGTCCCAGCCCTTGTTGACCTCGCCGACCACTTGGTCCCTGGGCACTTTCACATCGTCGAAGAAGGTCTCGCAGAAGGGCGAATTGCCGCTGATCAGCAGGATCGGTTTGGTCGCAACGCCGGGCGTTGCCATGTCGAACAGCAGGAAGCTGATGCCCCCGTGCTTCGACTCGGCTGAGGTGCGAACCAGGCAGAAGATCCAGTCGGCCTGGTCGGCATAGCTGGTCCACACCTTCTGGCCGTTGACCAGCCAGTGGTCGCCCTTATCCTCGCATTTGGTTTGCAGACCGGCGAGGTCGGAGCCGGCGCCGGGTTCCGAATAGCCCTGGCACCAGCGGATCTCGCCCCGCGCGATCTCGGGCAGGAACCGCTTTTTCTGCTCCTCGCTGCCATATTTGAGCAAAGCCGGGCCGAGCATCGAGATGCCGAAGCTGGTCAGCGGCGAGCGCGCCCCGATGCGCGCCATTTCCTGCTTGAGGATTTTGGACTCGGCCGGCGACAGCCCGCCGCCGCCATAATCCTTCGGCCAGTCGGGCACCGTCCAGCCGCGCGCCGCCATCACTTCGAGCCACTGCCGCTGCGCCTCGCTTTGGAAGGTCCAGCGGCGCCCCCCCCAGCAATAATCCTTCTCCGACCGCACCGGCGCGCGCATTTCGGGCGGGCAATGCGCTTCGAGCCAGGCGCGGGTGTCGGTGCGGAATTGTTCGAAGTCGCTCATCGGTCGTCTGCCTTAAGGTCGCAAAAGTCACAAAAGTCATGGGGACAAATGCCATTTCGTGCGACTTTAGGCGACATTAGCGGCGAAGTCGGGCGGAGGGCATATCTGGCGGCCATGCGCCGCAGCCAAGCATGCGAAATCCTATTAGGAAAGTGAAAAAGGCGCTCAGCTGCAGCGCACCAGGCCGGCGTCGGCGATGACATTGGATTCGAACAGCAGGGCGCGGGCGGATTCGGCGAAGCGAAGGCGCAGTGTGTCGCCGGTCGGTGGGCCCTCGGCGGTGCAGCGCGCGGCGATGTCATAGCCGCCGGCAACGGCGCGGACGCGATCGAAATTGCAGACCGAACCGGCCGGGGTCGTCAGCCGCTCAGGCGTGAAGCGCCAAGCGCGAGTGGCGCAATTGCGCTCCTCGCTGGCCCACCGCCCGACGAACCGATAGGCGACTGGTTCGGGCGGTCGTTGCAGGGTGATGCGATCGATGCGCCATTGGCGCTGCTCGGCGGTCGAGCCCGGCACGTCATTGACCCGGCGCAGGACGGCGGTCCCGTCCGAAAAGGCAACCACGCCCGAGCGGGAATTGCGCAGGAGCTGCAGCGCAATGTCGACATAAAGTGAGCCGGCGGCGCCCTCGACCCGCCCTGGCGCGGCGATGCTCGGCCGGAAATCGCCGTACCTTCGGAGCCGGGCGGCGAAGGCGGTGGCGCGCTCCGCGTCCCACCACAGCCTGGCGGCCTCGGCGTGCTTGCCGGCCCCAACCAGTGCGAAATAGCGGCGCAGCACAGCGGCCGCAGTCTGCGGGCTCTTTGCGTCGGCAATGGGCGCCGCAGAGCCCGGGTGCACGGGCGACGCCGCATTGGTGGGCGACGGGCCCGGATCGCCCG
>JAKFFL010000167.1:0-12217 GCA_036675225.1 Sphingomonas sp.
CCCAACGACGGCCGCATCTGCGCCCGCCGCGACAGCATTCGCAGCCGCATGGGCGGCTCGTGCCGGATCGAGAAGTTCCGCACTTTGGTGCCAACGGTCGAGCGGTAACGTCACTAAAGTCGCAAAGGTCATGGAGTCGGTGGCCCCTGGGCGCACAAAATCGGGGGTCGTCAACTTCATCAATTTCGCGGCCGTGCTCGAAACTGGTTTCGCGGCGAAGGCACAAGAGTTTCCGCCCTCCAGGCGCGCGGGAGCGGAGTGGATCGGGGAGATGGTGAAGGCGAGGTTGGGCTGGCGGCGCATCGGCCAGCTTGAAACAGATTTCGGGCGTGTAGGACAGAGATTTTTGGCGGAGGCGGCAGAGCGGGGATTATGTGTATTTAGTAAACCGTCACCGTAAAAGGGACACCGACAAAGGAACGGCGCGGGAGTGAAGCGCGCCCTTCGCCTTGACTTTCCAGCCCTTTCCCCGCATCGGCGCGGCTGGCGCTCCGCGGTTCGCGGGGCCTGAATTTTTTCCGGATTTTTCATGAGCTTTGCCGATCTCGGCCTTTCCGACGAATTGCTGCGCGCTGTTACCGACAGCGGCTACGATGTCCCAACCCCGATCCAGAAGGGGGCGATCCCGTCGGTCCTGATGGGCAAGGACCTGATCGGCATCGCCCAGACCGGCACCGGCAAGACCGCCGCCTTCGTCCTGCCGATGATCGACATCCTCCACCAGGGCCGGACCCGGGCGCGCATGCCGCGCTCGCTGATCCTCGAGCCGACGCGCGAGCTGGCGGCACAAGTCGCCGAGAATTTCGAGAAGTACGGCAAGTACCAGAAGCTGAGCATGGCGCTGCTGATCGGCGGAGTGCAGATGGGCGACCAGGTGAAAGCGCTGGAGAAAGGCGTCGACGTGCTGATCGCCACGCCGGGCCGACTGATGGATCTGTTCGGCCGCGGCAAGATCATGCTCAACGACTGCAATCTGCTGGTCATCGACGAAGCCGACCGGATGCTCGACATGGGCTTCATCCCCGACATCGAGGAAATCTGCGCCAAGCTGCCCAAGCAAAGACAGACACTTTTGTTTTCGGCGACCATGCCGCCGCCGATCAAGAAACTGGCCGACAAGTTCCTGGTCGAGCCAAAGACAATCGAGGCGACCCGGCCGGCGACCGCCAATGTCAATATCGAGCAACGGCTGGTCGAGGTGCGCGGCGACAAGAAGCGCGAGGCGCTGCGCGACGTGCTGCGCAGCCAGGGTTTCCGCAACGCCATTGTCTTCGCCAACCGCAAGACGACGGTGCGCGAGCTTTACACCAGCCTCAAGCGCTCGGGCTTCGCCGTCGGCCAGATCCACGGCGACATGGAGCAGCCGGCGCGGATCGCCGAGTTCGACCGCTTCAAATCGGGCGAGATCACCATCCTCGTCGCCTCCGACGTCGCCGCCCGCGGGTTAGACGTCAAGAATGTCAGCCATGTCATCAACTTCGACGTGCCGTGGCAGCCCGACGACTATATCCACCGCATCGGCCGCACGGGGCGCGCCGGCATGACCGGCATCGCCATCACTTTGGCGACCCGCGAGGACCGCGAGGCGGTGGCGGCGATCGAGAAACTAACCGGGACCAGGATTGCCCGCCACGGCGCCGAGGACGGCGAGACGGCGTCCGAGGCGGCCAGCGAGCCGGAGGCAGAGGATTCGCGGTCCCGCGAGCGCAAGCCGGAGCGGCGGCGCGAGCGCCGGCCGGAGCCCAGGCGCGAGAGCCGGGCGGAGCCAAGGCGCGAACGCAGGCCCGAGCGTTCCGAGCCGGCCGAGCCGCGCGCACAAGCCGAGCCGCCGGCGCCGAAGAAGGCCGAGGCCAAGCGCGAAGCCGAGCCCAAGCCGAAGCGCTCGCCGGTCGTCGAGGACATGGAGAGCGACTGGAACGGGCCCCTGCCCGGCTTCCTTTCGAAAAGCGCGCTTTAGCCGCCGTCGCCGCAGACGGCGATCCGGACAATTTTTTTGACCAGGAATGAGGCGGATGCCGGGTCGAGCCCGGCATGACGGGCAAGAGATTGGCCGGTCTTCCTCGCGGCTTCGCGTAATGGTGATGGCGCGTGGCTGGAAACCGGCCGCCTTCGTCCCTAGCTGTTATCCCTGACGCAAAGGGACGATAATGACCGATCAAGCCGATTATGTGCCGCCGAAAGTCTGGACCTGGGACCAGCCCAGCGGCGGCGAGTTCGCCAACATCAACCGGCCGGTCTCCGGCGCGACGCATGAGCGCGAGCTGCCGGTCGGCAAGCATCCCATCCAGCTTTATTCGCTGGCGACGCCCAATGGCCAGAAAGTGCCGATCATGCTCGAGGAATTGCTCGAGCGCGGCCACGCCGGGGCCGAATATGACGCCTGGCCGATCCGCATCGGCGAGGGCGACCAGTTCTCCAGCGGCTTCGTCGCCATCAACCCCAATTCCAAGATCCCGGCGCTGGTCGATCGCAGCGGCGCGAAGCCGGTGCGGGTATTCGAATCCGGGTCGATCCTCATCTATCTCGCCGAGAAGTTCGGGGAGTTCCTGCCCGCGTCCGGCCCCGGGCGCACCGAGACCCTGAACTGGTTGTCCTGGCAGATGGGCGCGGCGCCTTTCCTCGGCGGCGGCTTTGGCCATTTCTTCGCCTATGCGCCAACCAAGCAGGAATATCCGATCAACCGCTATGCGATGGAGGCGAAGCGGCAACTGGACGTGCTCGACCGCCGGCTGGCCGAGCATGAATATGTCGCAGGCGAGGATTATTCGATCGCCGATATCGCCATCTGGCCCTGGTACGGCGGCATCGCGCTTGGTCGCAGCTACGAAGGCGCCGATGTCTTCCTGGCGACCCACGAATATGCGCATTTGCAGCGCTGGGCGAAGCAGATCGACGCGCGGCCGGCGGTGCAGCGCGGGCGGATCGTCAACACGCTCACCGGCGATCCGTCCGAGCAGCTGCACGAACGGCACGACGCGAGCGATTTCGAGCTTCGAACGCAGGATAAGCTGGCCCCGGTCGACGAGACCGAAGGCGCGCAGGACGACGCGATCTGATTGTGCTCCGGCGAAGGCAGGAGCCTAGTCCAGCGCGTTAGCGCTGCCTGCGGCAGCGGTCTGGGTCCCTGCCTTCGCAGGGGCGCGATATCGTCCAAGGAACTCTCTCGCGAACGCGTCCAGCCGCTGCTCGCCTATCGCATCGCGCAGGTCCTGCATCAGCCTTTGGTAGAACCACAAATTATGCTCGGTCATCAGCATGGCGCCCAGGATCTCGCCGGAGCGGACGAGGTGGTGGATGTAGGCGCGGCTCCAGGTGGCGCAGGCGGGACAGGGGCAGCCGGACTCGAGCGGCTCCCGGTCCTCGGCAAAGCGGGCGTTACGAATGTTGATCGGGCCGTCGGCGGTGAACGCCTGGCCGGTGCGGCCCGAACGGGTCGGCAGGACACAGTCGAACATGTCGATGCCGCGCCGGACCGCCTCGACGATGTCGTCGGGCTTGCCGACACCCATCAGATAGCGTGGCCGGTCGGCGGGCAGCATCGACACGGCGAAGTCGAGCACGCCGCACATCGCCTCATGCCCCTCCCCGACCGCCAAGCCACCGACCGCATAACCGTCGAAGCCGATGGCGGTCAGCGCGTCGGCCGAAGCTTGGCGCAGGCCCTCGTCGAGCCCGCCCTGCTGAATGCCGAAGATCGCCGCCCCGTCGGCATGATCGCCGCCGCGGCCGAACGCGTCGCGAGAGCGCTTTGCCCAGCGCATCGAACGTTCCATGGCCGCCGCGGCCTCCTCGCGCGTCGCGCTGGCCGGGACCAGCTGGTCGAAAGCCATGACGATGTCCGAGCCGAGCAGGCGCTGGATCTCGATCGAGCGTTCGGGGGTCAGCATGTGCCGCGAACCGTCCAGATGGCTGGCGAAGGCGACGCCCTCCTCGGTGACCTTGGTCAGCTCGGACAGGCTCATCACCTGATAGCCGCCGCTGTCGGTCAGGATCGGCAGCTCCCAGCCCATGAAGCCGTGCAGGCCGCCGAGCCTCGCCACTCGCTCGGCGCCGGGGCGCAGCATGAGATGGTAGGTGTTGCCGAGAATGATATCGGCGCCGCTCGCCCGGACGTCCGCCGGCTTCATCGCCTTGACCGTCGCCGCGGTGCCGACCGGCATGAACGCCGGCGTGCGGATGGTGCCGCGCCGCATGGCAAGCGTACCGGTGCGGGCAGCGCCGTCGGTGGCGGTTTTGGAAAAGGCGAAGCGGGTCATGGGCGCGCTCCCTAGCGGCTCGTCTCCCCGCCCGCTACAGGCCGGGCGATGATCGCTTGGCCTTACCGGGCGGTTGCTGTGGGGCTATTTCGCGGCCTAGACCCGCGACCATGGCCTCGCAGCATTATCTGGCGCTCGAAGAACGGCTCAAGACGGGCGATCCCGCGGCCGGGCCGGCGATGCTGGAACTGGCCAAGGCCGGCGATGTCGACGCCTTGTTCAAGGCGGCCGAGCTGTCGCTGCGCGGCTTGGCCGGACCGGTCGACCTCAAGGCCGCCTATCGCTTCATGGGCCAGGCGGCGGCGATGGGGCTGGCCGAGGCAAGGCGGGCACAGGCTTATTTCACCGCCGCAGGAGTCGGCACGAAGGCCGATGCGGCCAAAGCACGCAAAATGCTGGACGCCCTTGCCGGGGACGACCGCTTCGTCGCCGTCCAGCTGGCGTTCCTCGACCATGTGACGTGCGCCCAACGGGTGAAGACGGCACCGCGCCAGATGGTGTCCGCAGACCCGCATATCGAGGTCGTCCAGGGCCTCTTCAGGCCGGAGGAGTGTCGCTACATCCAGTTGCTCGCCAGCCCCTGGCTGGAGCCGGCGATGATCTACGGCCCGGGCGGCAGCCACATCCGCGACCCGCACCGCGACAGCGACCATATGGCGGTGACGCCGATGGCCGAGGACCTGGTCATCCAGGCGGTCAACCGCTGCATCGCCGAGGCGAGCGGAACCGACTATGGCTGGGGCGAGCCGCTGCATGTGCTGCGCTACCGGCCAAGCCAGCAGTATCGGCCGCACCACGACGCCCATGGCCTGGGCCCGCCGGAGAAGCGGCGGATCGCCACCGCCTTGCTCTACCTGAACGATGCCTATGAGGGCGGCGAGACCAACTTCCCCGAGATCGGCGTGACCGTCCGCGGCGCGATCGGCGACCTGCTCATCTTCCACAACCTCACCGCCGACAAATTGCCGGACCCGCGCATGACCCATGCCGGCCTGCCGGTGACTCGCGGCGAAAAATGGCTGGCGACGCGATGGATCAGGGGCGCCGATTATTTCGGGCGCTGAGGCAGCAGCAGGCTGGAATCGCCGTAGGAATAGAAGCGGTAGCCGGCGCGGATCGCGTGGGCGTAGGCTGACTGCATGACATCGAGCCCCATCAGCGCCGAAACCAGCATGAACAATGTCGATTTGGGCAGATGGAAATTGGTGAGGAGGCCGTCGACTGCCTTGAAGCGATAGCCTGGCGTGATGAAGATGGCGGTGTCGCCCGCGAACGGGCGGATCGTGCCGTCTTCGTCCGCCGCGCTTTCGAGCAGGCGCAGCGAGGTGGTGCCGACGGCGACGATCCGCCCGCCGGCGGCGCGCGCGGCGTTGAGGCGGTCCGCCGTCGCGGCGTCGATCCGGCCCCATTCGGCGTGCATGACATGCCCGGCCGTGTCCTCGGCCTTGACCGGCAGGAAGGTGCCGGCGCCGACGTGGAGGGTCAGCGTCTCGCGGGCGATGCCGGCATCGTCGAGCGCGGCGACCAGCCGGTCGGTGAAATGCAAAGCGGCCGTGGGCGCCGCCACCGCCCCCTCCGCTCGCGCGAACATCGTCTGGTAGTCGGCGCGGTCGGCCTCGTCGGCCGGGCGCTTGCCGGCGATGTAGGGCGGCAGCGGCATGCGGCCGGCGCGCTCGAGCAGCAGCTCGACCGGCTCCTGGCCGTGGAAATGCAGCAGCACCCCGCCATCCTCGGCTTTCTCGACGACCGAGGCGGCGACATCCGCCCCGAAGTCGATGCGATCGCCGGGCTTCAGGCGCCTGGCGTTGCGGACGAACGCCCACCAGCCGCGCACCCCCTCGCGTTTGTGCAATGTGGCGCCGATGCTTGCCTCGCCCTTCCGACCCTCGAGCTGGGCGGGAATGACGCGGGTGTCGTTGAAGACCAGCACGTCGCCGCGGCGGAGCAGGCGCGGCAGGTCGAGCACGGCCTTGTCGGAAATCCGCTCACCCTCGACGAGCAGCAGCCGCGCGGAGTCGCGCGGCCGCACGGGCCTTAATGCGATGCGGTCCTGGGGAAGCTCAAAGTCGAAAAGCGCGACGTCCACAGGGTTCGGATCAGCCGCCGGTCGGCGAGGCTTCCGGCCCGTCCTCGGGCTGCCGCGCCTCGGTTGCCGGCGCGTCGGCCCCCGGCTCCCCAGGCACAGCCAATGGATCAGTCGCCAATTGATCGGTCGCCGGCTCCTCGGTCGGCGCGGCCAATGGGTCGATGGCCGGCGCCTCGACGACTGCCGGAGGTTCGGCGGCGGGCTGCTCGGCTGGCGCCGGCGGCCCTTCGGCCTGGGGCCGTGGTTGGGCCGGAGCCGCCACAGGCGCCGGTACCGGCGGCTGCGCCGGGGCGACGGCCACCGCGACCGGGGCCGGCGCGTCGAGCCAGGCGCGGACGATCCTGGTCGGCTGGGCCGGCGGCTCGCCCGGCGCGATGGAGTCGACGAACTGCATGCCCGAGACGACCCGGCCGAAGCCGGTATAATCATGATCGAGGCTGAAACCCGGTGCCAACATGATGAAGAACTGGCTGTTGGCGCTGTTCGGATCCTCGGCGCGGGCCATCGACATCACGCCGCGCAGGTGCGGCAAATCGTTGAACTCCGGCTCCAGGTTCGGCAGCGGCGAATCGCCCGAGCCGGTGCCCGTCGGGTCGCCGCCCTGGGCCATGAAGCCTGGCACGACGCGATGGAAAATGGTGCCGTTATAGAAGCCGGAGCTGACCAGGGTCTGGACCCGGCGGACGTGGTTGGGCGCGACGTCGGGCCGCAGCAGGACGACGACGGTGCCGCCCGTCGACAGCTCGAGGTTGAGGCGGTTGGCGGGGTCGGCCGCGATCTCCGCCGGCGCGTTGAGGCTGATCTTCGGCGCGGCGGCGGTCTGCGCCATGGCGGGCATAACGGTGACCAGCGCCAGCACGACAAAAGGCAATGCGAACAAGGATTTGGACATCTGCTACTCCCGCCCCAAAAGCGATAGCGCCCTTAGCGCAGCTTCGTCCGCCCCGCTACCCCGCCAGCTTGGCCTTGACGTCGGCCGCCACCGCCGGGGTGACGAACTTGCCGATGTCGCCGCGGTAGCGGGCGATTTCCTTGACGAGGCGCGAGGCGATCGGCTGCAGCGCGACGTCGGCCATCAGGAAGACGGTTTCGATGTCGTCATTGAGCTGCTGGTTCATGCCCGCCATCTGGAATTCATATTCGAAGTCGGCGACCGCGCGCAGGCCGCGCAGGATCAGGCTGGCGCCCTGCGCCTCGGCGAAGTTCATGAGCAGGGAATCGAACTCGACGACGTCGATGTTGGGGGCCAGGCCCTCGGCCTCGCGGCGGACCATGGCGAGCCGCTCGGCGACGGTGAACATCGGCTCCTTGGCCGGGTTGGTCGTGACGCCGATGACCAATTTGTCGACGAGGTGCGCGCCGCGGCGGATGATGTCGAGATGGCCCAGGGTCACCGGGTCGAAGGTGCCCGGATAGACGCCGACGTGCGGACGGCGGCTCACCGGTCGCGCTCGGCGGTGAAGGCGGCGATGGCGCGCAGCAACCCGGCCTCCGAGCCGTGGCCCAAGAGATGCTCGTTGGCCTGCTCGACCAGCATCTCGGCCTGGCGGCGGGCGCGCTCGGGGCCGAGCAAGGAGACGATGGTCGCCTTGCCCGAGGCCGCGTCCTTGCCGACGCGCTTGCCGGCCGCCTGGGCATCGCCGCTATGGTCGATGAGGTCGTCGGCGATCTGGAAAGCGAGGCCGATGTTGCGGGCATAGCCGCGATAGGGGGTGCGGGCCTCGGCCGGCAGCCGGGCCATGATGCAGGCGGCCTCGACCGCGAACTCGATCAGCGCGCCGGTCTTCAATTGCTGGAGGCGGGTGACCGCCGGCAGATCTAGCGACTGGCCCTCGGCGGCGAGGTCCAGCATCTGCCCGCCGGCCATGCCCGCCGGCCCGGCGGCGCGGGCGAGGTCGAGCGCCAGAGCGGCGCGGACGAACGGGTCCTCATGGGTCTCGTGATCGGTCAGGATCTCGAACGCCAAAGCGTGCAGGCTGTCGCCGGCAAGGATGGCGGTGGCTTCGCCGAACGCCTTGTGAACGGTCGGCTTGCCGCGCCGCATGTCGTCATCGTCCATGCACGGCAAATCGTCGTGGATCAAAGAATAGACGTGGATCGCCTCGATGGCGGCGCCGACCCGAACGGCGCGGCGCTCGTCGATGGCGAACAGGCGCGCGGCGGCGACGGCGAGCAACGGCCGAAGCCGCTTGCCGCCGCCGATCGCGGCATGGCGCATCGCCTCGAACAAACGGTCCCGGCTGTCACCGGGCGGACGGAGGAGATGGGCGAAAATGGCATCGACCGCGCGCGAGACGCGCCGCGACTCCAGGTCGATGGCGACTGCCGGCCGATCGAGCATATCAATCGACATCGAACGGCTTCGTGCCGGTCGGCTGGCCGTCGGGGCCGAGCGCGATCTGCTCGATACGCATCTGCGCCGCCTTCAGCCGCGCCTCGCAATGCCGCTTCAGCTGGTCGCCGCGCTGGTAGAGCTCGATCGACTGGTCGAGCGGCGCGCTGCCCTGCTCGAGCGTGCGCACGATCGTTTCGAGCTCGGCCAAGGCCTGCTCGAAACTCATATCCTCGACCGGAACCGCGTCCATGCCCGCAACTTGTCCCCTGGGGGCGCGATTGGCAAGCGGCCCTTAGGCCGGCGACATCAGGCCGGGCGCTTGAAGGGGTCCTTGATGCCCGGCACGATCTCGTCGCTGGTGTCGACCTCTCCGGCCTCCGCCGCGGCCAGCGCCGCCTCGGCATCGCGGGCGTGCTGGTCGCGCTCGGCGCGCAATTCCTCGATCAAGGCCGAGCGGTCGCTGTCGAAGCGGGTGTCGACCCGGGCTTCCATGCCGGCGGCCTTCTGCGCCTTGGCGACGGCGGCATCGAGCTCGCGCTGCGAGGTCAGACCGAGGGTCACCGGGTCCTTGGGCTGGATATTGGCCATGTTCCAGTGGGTGCGGTCGCGGATCGAGGCAATGGTCGTACGCGTGGTGCCGATCAGCTTGGAAATCTGGCCGTCGCTGACTTCCGGATGGTTGCGTATGATCCAATAGATGCCGTCGGGCTTGTCCTGGCGCTTGGAAACCGGCGTGTAGCGCGGACCGCGGGTGCGGCGCACCGGATCGGGCTCCTTGTGCATGACGAGCCGGTAGTCCGGGTCCTTCTGGCCCTTTTCGATTTCCTCATGGGTCAACTCGCCGGCGCGGACCGGGTCGCGGCCGGTCAGCTTGGTCGCCGCCGTATCGTCGGCGATGGCCTGGATTTCGAGGATGTGCAGGCCGCAGAATTCGGCGATCTGATCGAACGACAAGGACGAATTGTCGACCAGCCAGGCGGCGGTCGCATGGGGCATGAGCGGCTGGGCCACTGCGCTTCTCCGTAAACAATGAAGCCGCCCCTTCCCGGAGCGGCCGACATGGGCGAGCGTCTAGTCCGCCATGGTCCCCGCTGCAAGCGGAGTCTCGGCATCCATCGGCAAATGCCGCGGATGCGCTGCGACCCGTTCCAGCCAATTGCAGACGTGGGAATAATCGCCAAGTTCGAATCCGCCGCCGCTGGCGACGCTCGTGTAGGGATAAAGGACGAGATCGGCGAGGCTGATGCCTTCCCCGACGAACCAGTCGCGGCTGGCCAGGTGCCGGTCCATCAACGCCAGCGCCGCTTCCCCGGCCGCGCGCTTGACCGGCAGGGCGAGGCGCTGTGCGTCGGTGAGCGAGTCCGGGCCGACGATGGTCAGCCAGGCCCGCACGGTCGCGATATTGGGTTCGTGGCTGTATTGCTCCCAGAACATCCAGCGCAGCATGTCCGCGCGGTCGAAGCGGTCTGTCGGGACCAGTGCCGAACCGTCGGCCAGATAGAAGCAGGCGGCGTTGCTTTCGGGCAGGAACCTGTCGCCATCCTGGAGTACGGGAATGCGGCCATTGGCGTTGACGGTCGCCAGGAAGTCGGGCGTTCGGGTCTCGCCCCTCATGATGTCGTAGAAGCGGTGCTCCAGCTCGATGCCCAAATGTGCGGCGGTGAGCCGGATCTTGTGGCAATTGCCCGAAATCGGGTCCTCGTGGAGGATCAGCGGGCCCATCAGCCGACTTCCAGAACGATCTTGCCGACATGCTCGCCCGATTGCATGCGGGCATGGGCGACCGAGGCGCCGGCCAGCGGCAGGACGCTGTCGATCACCGGCTTCAGACGGTTGCCTTCGACATAGGGCCAGACGGTGCGCGCGATCTCGTCGGCGACCATCGCCTTGAAATTGACGTCGCGGGCGCGGAGCGTCGATCCGGTCAGGGTCAGGCGCCGGCGCATGATGTCGGAAATCGGGATTTCGGCGGTCGCGCCGCGCTGGAAAGCGATCGAGACGTGGCGCCCGTCCTCGGCCAGGCATCGCAGGTTGCGCGCGACATAATCGCCGCCGACCATGTCGAGGACGACGGCGACGCCCTTCTCGCCGGTCGCCCGCAAGACCTCGTCGACGAAATCCTCACTTTTGTAGTTGATCGCCCGGGCGGCGCCGATGTCGAGGGCGCGCGCGCACTTGTCGTCGCTGCCGCAGGTGACGATAAGCTTCAAACCGAACAATTTGCCCAAGGCGATGGCCATGGTGCCGATGCCGCTGGTGCCGCCATGGACCAGCACCGTGTCGCCGTCGGCGGCAAAGCCGCGCTCGAACAGATTGACCCAGACCGTGAACAGGGTTTCGGGCATGGCCGCGGCTTCGCGCATCGACAGCACTTCGGGCACCGGCAGGCAGGTTCCGGCCGGCGCGACGCAATATTCGGCATAGCCGCCGCCGGTGACCAACGCGCAGACCGGCCCGCCGACCGCCTGCTCGGCCCCCCTCCCGGCCGCGACCACCGTGCCCGCGATCTCCAGGCCGGGAATGTCCGAAGCGCCCGGCGGCGGCGGGTAGAGGCCGAGGCGCTGGAGCACGTCGGCCCGGTTGACCCCGACGGCGGCGACCTTGACCAGCACCTCGCCCGGACCCGGCCTCGGCACCGGCCGCTCGGCCAGGCGCAGCACCTCCGGCCCGCCGGCCTCGGCGATCTCGATGCAGCGCATCTTGTCGGGGATATCCACGGCGCGCCTTATTGACAGCCGACCGCGCTCGGTCAACGCTGGCAGACGCGATGGATGAGGATGATTTCTTCACGAGCCGCCCGCAGGACCCGCTGACTCTGCTCGTCAAGCAGGACCTCGGGCCGCTGTCGGTCGATGAGCTTAACGAGCGGATCGCGATGCTAAAAGGCGAGATCGCCCGAGTCGAGGCGCATATGGCGGCCGCCTCCGCCCACCTCAGCGCCGCCGATGAGCTGTTCAAAAAGTCCTAGACTCGACGAACCGAGGCGCCGCGGCGCGCTCATCCCCTTGATCGCGCGATCACTTCCTCCGACATTAAGCGGGTAAGGAGACTCCCCGAATGCCCAGTTTTGCCCGCGAGCTTGAGCAGACCCTCCACAATGCGCTTGGGGAGGCGAGCAAGCGCCGGCACGAATATGCGACCCTCGAGCACCTGCTGATGGCGCTGATCGACGACGAGCATGGGTCGAAGGTGATGACCGCCTGCGGCGTCAACCGCGACGAATTGAAGGGCACGGTCAAGGCCTATCTCGACAATGAGCTGGGCGCACTGGTCGCCGACAGTGCCACCGACCCGACTCCGACCAGCGGCTTCCAGCGCGTCGTCCAGCGCGCCATCCTCCACGTCCAGTCGTCGGGCCGCGACGAGGTGACCGGCGCCAATGTCCTGGTCGCTTTGTTCTCCGAGCGCGAAAGCTATGCCGTCTATTTCCTGCAGCAGCAGGACATGAGCCGGCTCGATGCCGTCACCTACATCAGCCACGGCGTCGGCAAGGGCGACACCGTGCCCGAGCCGCGCGAGGCCGGCGTGACAGAGGAGAAA
>JAKFFL010000072.1:0-12147 GCA_036675225.1 Sphingomonas sp.
AGCAGCGCGTCAATGAGATCGAGCAGCGCCAGCAATTGCTCGCCGCGATGATCGCCGGCGAAGAGGTCGACCCGGCCGTTCTCAAGCGCATCGCGACCAGTTCGGCCGAGGGCGTCGGCGGCCCGCTCGAGCCGGTTGGCGGCAGCGACGCCACCTTCAAGCAATTGTTCAACAGCTGGAAGAAGCTCGACAACATCTCGCAGGGCGCCATCGCCGTCCCGTCCGAAAAGCCGGTCCGGACCGCCGCCTTCACCTCGGGCTTCGGAGTCCGCTCCGACCCGTTCCGCGGCGCCGCCGCGATGCACGCCGGAATCGACCTTGCAGGACCCAATGGAACCCCGATTTACGCAACCGCCGACGGCGTCGTCGCCGAAGCCGGCTACAATCGCGGCGGTTATGGCAACCTCATCAAGCTCGACCATGGCCGCGGCATCGAAACCCGTTATGGCCACTTGTCGGCGATCATGGTGTCGCCGGGTCAGCGCATCACCCGCGGCCAGCAGATCGCCCGGATGGGCTCGACCGGCCGCTCGACCGGCAGCCACCTGCATTATGAAGTCCGCATCGACGGCCGCGCCGTCAACCCGATCCCGTTCATGAAATCGACCGACTATCTGCTCGCCATGCAGAAGAGTGGCGCCGGAACGCCGATGGACGGCGGCCATGTCGCGCTCGGCGGCCCCAAGGCGAGCCCCAAGTAAGCTTGCCGCTTAGCGGCGCACTCCCTATCTCGGCGCCGTGACCGACACCATTCAACTCACGCAAGCGGCCGCACAGCGGGTTGCCGCCATTGCGACGCGGCAGCACAAGGCGCCGATCCTGCGCCTGTCGGTCGACGGTGGCGGCTGCGCCGGCTTCAGCTACAAGTTCGAGCTCGGCGAGATCGAGGACGGCGACGCCGTCGCCGAAACCAACGGGACGCGCCTGGTGGTCGACCCGGTCAGCCTCGATCTGGTCCAGGGCTCGGCGGTCGATTTTGTCGAGGACCTCGGCGGCTCGGCGTTCAAGGTCACCAACCCCAATGCGGCTTCCGGCTGCGGCTGCGGGTCGTCCTTCAGCGTCTAAACCGTCATTGCGAGGAGCGTTAGCGACGCGGCAATCCAGTTCTGGATTGCTTCGCTTCGCTCGCAATGACTAGGTGCAGCCATGAAAATCGCCACCTACAATTTGAACGGCATTCGCGCCCGCCTGCCGCGCCTGCTCGAATGGCTGGAGCGCGAACGGCCCGACGTCGCCTGTCTCCAGGAATTGAAATGCGCGGATGAATCCCTGCCGGTCGCGGACATCGAAGCCGCCGGCTATGGCGCCGTCTGGCACGGCCAGAAGGGCTTCAACGGCGTCGCGGTTCTGGCCAAGGGCGCGGCGCCGGCGCTGCGGCGGGTCGGGCTGCCCGGCGATGACGAGGATAGCCACAGCCGCTACATCGAAGCCGAAGTCGATGGCGTCGTCGTTGCCTCCATCTATCTGCCCAACGGCAATCCGGTCGGCACCGACAAGTTCGCCTACAAATTGCGCTGGCTCGAGCGGCTGGAGGCGCATGCCCGCGAGCTGCTCGCCGAGGAGCGGCCGGCGGTGCTCGCCGGCGATTTCAACGTCATCCCCGAGGACCGCGACGTTTTCTCGGTGCGGGCGATGCAGAACGATGCGCTGATGCAGCCGGAAAGCCGCGCGGCGCTGCGCCGGGTGGTCCACCAGGGCTGGACGGACGCCCTGCGCGCGCTGAACCCGAGCGAAGAGCAGCTCTACACCTTCTGGGACTATACCGCCGGCGCCTGGCAACGCGACGCCGGTTTCCGCATCGACCACCTGCTCTGCTCGCCGACCGCCGCCGACCGCCTGCAAGCCGCCGGCGTCGACAAATGGGCACGCGGTGAGGAGAAGGCCAGCGACCACGCGCCGACCTGGGTGGAGCTCGCCTAGAGTGCCTTGCAATAGATCCGGTAGCGGTGGTTGATTCCCGCCCCGGGCAGCTCGGCGATCGACATCATGCCCTGGTTGTCCTCCAGCACCCAGCCGAATTCGCCGACGTGGATGCCATATTTGCCGATGCAGACGCGGCGGGTGAACTCGATCAGCATGAAGGCCAGTTGGCTGGCCATGCGCCCGCGCTGGAAGCTCTTGCGCACGCCCATCAGCGGCACCCGCACCCGCCGCGTCTTCAGCTTGTGCAGCCGCCACAGCAATTTCGCCCAGCCGAACGGGAACAGCCTGCCGTCCAGATCGACGATCATTTCGTTCAAGTCGGGAATGGTGATCATGAACGCCGCCGGCTCGCCGTCGACCTCGGCGATCTTGACCAGATCCTCGACGATCAATGGCTTCAATTTCTTGCCGGCATAGGCGATTTCGGCGTCGGTCAGCGGGACGAAGCCCCAATTGTCCGACCAGGCGTCGTTGAGGATGTCGAGGATGATCGCCGCTTCCGCGTCGAACCGCGACTTGTCGACGTCGCGGATGCGGATTCGCTGATTGGCCTCGCCGGACCGGATCAGGCGGTCGATGACCGGGATCATGTCGATGCGGATGTCGAGCTCAAAGGTATAGAGGTCCTTGGCCTTTTCGTAACCCGCCGCCTCGATCCAGCCGCGATATTCGGGCCGATGATGGCCCATCATCACCATCGGCGCTTCCTTGAAGCCCTCGATCAGCAGGCCCGGTTCGTCCCAGATGGAGATCGAGATCGGGCCGATCGCTTTGGTCATTCCCTGGCCGCGTAGCCATTGCTCGGCCCGTGCGATCAGCGCCGCACTGGCCTCGGCGTCAAGCGCGTCGAAGAATCCCCATTGGCCGAGGCCGGGCTCCATGTGCTGCAGCACCAGCTCGTCGACCTGGGCGCTGATCCGGCCGACGACCTTGCCGCCGCGCTCGGCGAGGAAGAAAGCGGCGCGGCCATGGCCGAACCAGGGATTCTTTTTCGGGTCGATGAGGGCGTGGACCTCGGCCTTCAGCGGCGGCACCCAGTACGGGTCGTCGCGATACGCCTCCCAGGCGAAATCGACGAACGCCTTGCGGTCGCTGCGGGTGATGACGGGCCGGACGAGGATGGGCTCGGACATGGTGACCTGCTTGCAGGCGGCGCGGGCCGGCGCAACCTCAAATGGCGCAGGCATGCGACAAAGGCCCTCGAACCGCCACGATGGTGCCACTATCTATGGGCATCGGCCACACGACATGACCACGACCGCGACCCTCAAGAGCGCCTCGATGCGCGAAGCTGCGCCACCCGCGACGGTGATCGCTGGTGCGCGCGCATCCGACGACAAGGCGATGCTCAAGGCGGCGGCCAGCCTGACCCGCGACCTCAACGTGCCGCGGCCGACGATCTACTGGGCCGACATGCTCGGCTCGGCGCTGCTCGGTTATGCGGGCTTGTTCGCGGCCATGGCCAGCTCCGGCTGGATGGCGGTGATTGCGGGGCTGGTCGCGGTGCTGGCACTGTACCGGGCCGGCAGCTTCATCCATGAACTGACCCATATCAAGAAAGGCGCGGTCCGTGGCTTCCGGCTGGTCTGGAACCTCGTCGTCGGCGTGCCCTTGCTGGTTCCCTCCTTCATGTACGAAGGCGTCCACAACCAGCACCACGCCAAGACCTATTACGGCACCGCCAACGACCCCGAATATCTGCCGCTGGCGCTGATGAAGCCGTGGACCTTGCCAGTCTTCCTGATCGCCGCCGTGCTGGCGCCGATCGCGATGCTGGTCCGCTTCGCCATCCTGGCGCCATTATCCTTATTGTCGCGCAAGCTCCGGGCGCTGGTGGTCGCCCGCTATTCGGGGCTGCAGATCAACCCGCGCTTTCGCCGCCCAGCGCCCGAGGGCGCGTTCGCCCGGGACTGGGCGCTGCAGGAGGGCGCCGCGAGCATCTGGGCGATCGCGCTGCTCGCCATGGCCGCGGCCGGGTTGATTCCGCTGCGCGCCTTCCTGATCTTTCTCGCCGTTGCCTCGGGCGTGATGTTCCTCAACCAGGTCCGCACATTGGTCGCCCATTTGTGGGAGAATGACGGCGAGCCGATGAGCGTCACCGCCCAATATCTCGACAGCGTTAACGTGCCGCCGCCGGGGACCTTGCCGGCTTTATGGGCGCCGGTTGGCCTGCGTTACCATGCGTTGCACCATCTGCTTCCGGGCCTGCCCTACCATGCGCTCGGTGAAGCCCACCGGCGGCTGACGACGGAGCTGGAGCGGACGTCGGTCTATTTCGAGTCCAATCACCGCGCCTTGCCCGGCCTGATCCGGCGGCTGGCGGTGAGCAGCTGGCGCGGCACCGCCGCCTAGCTATTCCTCGGAGCGCACCAGCACCGCCTCGCCGATCAGCAGGAACAGCACGAACGGCGCCCAGGCGGCCAGCCAGGCCGGGTAGGCGCCGACATTGCCGAGCGCCAGGCTGAGGTTGTCAATCACGAAATAGGCAAAGCCGAGCGCCATTCCGGCGGCGGCGCGCAACAACACCTGGCCGGATCGCGCCAGGCCGAAGGCGGCGACCGCGGCCAGCAGCGGCATCAGCACGATCGACAGCGGCCCGCTGATTTTGTGCCACAGGCCGGCGCGTGCCTCCTCGCTCGGCCGCCCGGCCGCCTCGAGATCGGCGATGTCCTGTCTCAAGGCGCCGAAGCTGCGTTCGTCCGGATTGACCTTGGCGAGCCGGAAGCGGTCCGGTGTCACCCCCGGCAGCGCCGCGGCGCTTGGCTGCGCGCGGACGACGTTCATCGCCGTGTCGTAAGTGCGCACGTTCTCTAGCTGCCAGCCGCCGGCGGCCTGGACCGCGCGCTCGGCCTTCACCACCCGCTGCAGCGCTCCGCCGCGCCGGTCATAGATGGTGATGCCCTGCAATTGCTGGGTCGGGCCTCGGCCGCTGACGAGCTTGGCATGGACCAGATCGTCGCCCGCCTTGACCCAGATGTTGGACAGCACGCCGCTGGTCGCCCGGATTGGCCGATAGTCGTTGTCGTCCCAGGCGTTGACCATGCGCGCCGAATTGACTGCCACCCCTTCGTTGAAGGCGAAGGCGACGACCGCGATACCGAGGCTGGCGACGATTAGCGGCGCCAGGATCTGGTGCGCCGACAGCCCGGCGGCCTTCATAGCGATGACCTCGCTGTGCTGGTTGAGTGCGGCAAAGGCGATCAGCGTACCAAGCAAAGCGGCGAAGGGCAGGAATCGCTGGATCAGCAGCGGCACGCGCAGGGTTACATAATGCCACAGCTCGGCTTCGCCATTGCCCGGCACGGCCAGGATCTTGCCGGACTCGCCGAGCAGGTCGAGGGCCATCAGCACCAGCACCAGCATTAGCAGGACGGCCAGCGTCCGCGTCAGGAACAGCCGGACGAGATACAAGGCCAGGCTCCGCGAGGGCACGAAATCGAGATTGATCAAGCCCGCATCTCCTGCCTCGGCAGCAGCTTGCGGACCCGCTTGGCGAGGACGGCGAAGCTGCGCTCAAGCGTGCCAATCGGCTGGCCGCCCGGGCGGTGGGCGAGGACGTGGTACATCCACAAGATCATCGCCGCAAAGACGACGAAGGGCACCCACAAGGAGACTTCCGGCGGGATCCGGCCCTGGGCGCCCATCTGCTCGGCATATTGATTGACCTTGTGATAGGTGACGACGATCACGATCGACAGGAAGATGCCGAGTGAGGAATGGCTGCGCTTGGGTGGCACCGCCAGCGCCACGGCGAGCAGCGGCAGCATCAGCATCATTACCACCTCGACCAGCCGGAAGTGGAGGTTGGCACGGGCGGCGAGCAGCTCCTCGCCATTCCTGGCCGCGCCACCATAGGCCTTTGCGACCAGTTCCTGCAGGAACAGCTCCTGCTGCTCTCCGCGCTTGCGGAAACGGTCGACCGCGGGCAGGTTGATCGGCAAATCATAGCTGTCGAACGCCAAAGTGCGCGGCGTCGGGAAATCCGGCGCTTCCTGTACCAGCCGGCCCTTCTTCAGTCGGAAGATGATGGTGTCCGGATCGTCGGTGGCGAAGAACCGGCCTTCCTCGGCGGTCGCCGAAATCTGCGTGCCCGATTTGTCGTCGATGGCGATGAAGATGCCGCCCAGGCGCGTGCCTTCGTCGGCGCTGCGGTCGATCCTGAGCGTCAGCCGCTTGCCGAGCCGGTTGAACTCGCCGACCTTGATCGCCGCCCCCAGCGCGCCGGAGCGCAGGTCGAAGCGCAGGCCTTCATATTGATAGCGCGAGTAAGGCTCGACCCAGCCAACGATCAGCAGGTTGAGGAACATCAGGCCGATCGCGTAGAAATACGGCACCCTCAGCAGGCGGCCGAAGCCGGCGCCGACCCCGCGCAGCGCATCGAGCTCGGACGACAAGGCCAGTTTGCGGAAAGCAAGCAGGATGCCGAGCATCAGGCCAATCGGGATTCCGAGCGAGAAATATTCCGGAAGCAGATTGGCCAGCATCCGCCAGACGACGCTGACCGGCCCGCCGGCATTGACGACGAAGTCGAACAATCGGAGCATCTTGTCGAGCACCAGCAACATGGCGGCAAGCAGCAAGGTGCCGAGCAACGGCACTGCGATCGAGCGCGCCATGTACCGGTCGATGAGCGTCGCTTTGCGCAGTTTCGTCGTCCCAACACCATCATTTGGCCGCAAAGCGCGCCGAAAGAACGCCAGCGGGGGACCGCGGCCGGTGCCCGGCGCCAAGCGTTCCCTCGCGTGGCTATAGCGATCCGAGTAGCAAAATCATGCCGATTTCTTCCCTGCCGATGACGATGGCGGCTCCGGCGGCGAGCGCGGCGGCATGGGCGCCGGCCTTGCTCGCGAGAACCTGAATGCCGCGCCCGCGCATTGCCCTTCTCTCCAACCCGCGCTCGACGGGCAATATCGCGCAGCTGCCGCGCATCCGCGCCTTTTGCGCCGCCCATCCGGATGTCTTCCATTACGAAGTCGAGCAGGCGGGTCAGATCGGCGACGCCATGAAGACCATCGCCCGGGTCAATCCCAAGCTCCTGGTCATCAATGGCGGCGACGGGACGGTGCAGGCGGCGCTGACCGAGCTCTACAACGGCGGCCATTTCGACGCCGACGCGCCGCCGCCGGTGGCGGTGCTGCCAAGCGGCAAGACCAACCTCATCGCCATGGATCTGGGCGTGTACGGCGACCCGGTCGCCGGTCTCGAGCGGCTGCTGCACATCGCCCAGTCGGATTTGAGCCCGCACCTGGTCGAGCGCGAGCTGATCGCGCTGCGCTGCGGCGCGCGGGAATCGACGCCGGTCATCGGCATGTTCCTCGGTGGCGCCGGCCTTGCCGACATCATGCTCTATTGCCGCGACCGCATCTATCCGCTCGGCCTGCCCAATGGCGTCAGCCATGGGCTGACGGCGATCGCCGTCGTGCTCCGCCAGGTCTTCAAGCTGAAGGCCAGCTTCCTGCCGCCCGAGGCGCGACCGCTGAAAATCTCCATGTCGCACGAAGGCGCCATCACGGGCCGCTTCGCCTTGCTTGCCGTCACCACCTTGGAAAAGCTGTTGCTGTCCGGAGAGTTCGGCGGCCATGGCCGCGGCGCGCTCAAGTTCGTCGCCGTCGAGCAACGGCCGGGATCGGTGCTCAGTGCCTTCTTCGCCAGCCTCGCCGGCAAGCTCGGCCGCAAGAAGCTGATCGGCGTCCACATCCAGGAAGCCGACGAAATCAGCATCGAGGGGGATTCCAGCCAGGTGATCCTCGACGGCGAGACCTTCAGCGCCGAGATCGGGCGGCCAATCCTGTTGAGCCCGGCGGCCCCGCTCTCGTTCGTGCGCCTCGCCGCCTGAGGGCGAAGTGAGCTTATCCTTGCGCGACCTCGTAGCCGAGGAACTGGCCCAGCCGGTCGATCCGCGCGTGCGGGCGATGGCGGCGACCATCGCGGCCAAATATGGCAAGGCGGCGCGCGCTGTCCTGTTCTACGGCAGCTGCCTGCGCGAAGAGCAGCTCGATGGGCTGATGCTTGATTTCTATCTGATCGTCTCGAACTATCGCGATGCCTACGGACGCGGCTGGCTGGCCGCCGCCAATCGCCTCGTGCCGCCGAATGTCTTTCCTTTTCAGGACGGCGCGCTCGCCGCGAAATATGCCGTGCTGAGCGAGGCGGATTTTCATCGATTGAACGGACCGGAGACCCGCAGCGTCTCGGTGTGGGCGCGGTTTGCCCAGCCGGCGCGGCTGGCGTGGGCGGCGGACGAGGCGGCGCGCGAGCGGGCCGTGGACTCGGTCGTGCGCGCGGTTCCGACCCTGCTCGGCGCTGCTCTGCCGGTCGCAAAGCCATCCGCCGACCCGCTCGATTTGTGGCGCCAGGCCTTCGCGCTAACTTATTCCGCCGAATTGCGGGCGGAACGCAAAACGCGCAGTGGATCGGTGGTCGATGCCGATCCCGAGCGCTACCGGCGCTTCACGGCAGCCGGACTGTCGACTGCGAAGCCGGCCTCGGGCAGCTGGGTATGGCGTCGGTTGGAAGGCAAATTGCTGTCGGTCGCCCGCCTCGCCAAGGCCAGCGCCACCTTCGCCGGCGGCGCGGACTATATCGCCTGGAAGATCAACCGCCACGCCGGGACCGACATAGTCCTCAAGCCGTGGCAGAAGCGTTGGCCGCTGCTGGCGGCGATCAGCCTGCTGCCGAAACTGATCCGCAGCGGCGCGATCCGCTAGCCCTAGCCTTTCGCGGCGGCTTTCGACGGGCGCGGCGATTCGACTGGCCGCGACAAAGCCGAAGCCACCGCCGAAGCCAACGCCCCGACCGTGAACGGCTTGCGCAGCAACTCGTAGCCGACGAGGTCCTCGCTTTCGCCCTCACCGACATAGCCGGTGACGAACAGCACGGCGATCTCGGGCTTGCGGGCCTTGAGGATTCGGACCAATTCGGGACCGGTCATTTCCGGCATGATGACGTCGCTGATCACCAGATCATATTCATTGGCGTCGAACAGTTCGATCGCCTCGGCGCCGCCGGAGCAGGACGCCGGCTGGTAATCCAGGTCCTCCAGCGCGCCGACGGTGGCGGCGCGGACGCGCGGATCGTCCTCGACGAGCAGGATGCGCGCGCCGGGAACGGTCGGCTCCGACTCGCCGCCCATCGCCTGTGGATGCAGCCTCACCGGCGCCACGGCTTCGGTGCGCGGCAGATAGAGGGATACGGTGGTGCCTTTGCCAAGCTCGCTCTCGATGCCGACCTCGCCGCCAGACTGATGGGCAAATCCGAAGATCTGGCTAAGACCAAGGCCAGTGCCCTTGCCGATCGGCTTGGTCGTGAAGAAGGGCTCGAACGCCCGCTCGCGGACCTCGTCGGTCATGCCGCAGCCGGAGTCGGCAACCGAAAGCCGGAGATATTCGCCGGCACGCACGTCACCGACCTCATTGGCGACCAAGGTTACATTGTCGGTCGCAATCGTCAGCGTGCCGGTGCCGTCCATCGCGTCGCGGGCGTTCACGGCCAGGTTGAGGATGGCGTTTTCAAGCTGGTGGGAATCGACGAACACCGGCCACGCCTCGCCGTCGAGCCTGGTGACGACCTTGATGCGCTCGCCCAATGTGCGGTCGAGCAGCTCCGACATGCCTGTCACCAGGTCGCGACTGTCGACCCGCTCGGGCAGCAGCGGCTCGGACCGGGCGAAGGACAGCAGGCGTCGGGTCAGGGCGGCGGCGCGCGTCGCGCCCTCCATGGCGTTGGTCAAATGATGCAGAACCTCGCGCCTGGGGCCGCTCAGTCGGCGCTTGGCAAGGTCGATGCCGCCGACGACGACGGCCAGCATGTTGTTGAAGTCATGGGCGATGCCGCCGGTCAGCTGGCCGACCGCTTCCATCTTCTGGACCTGGCGAAGCTGGGCTTCGGCCGCCTGGCGCTCGACCGCCTCGGCCTTCAGAGCCTGGTTGGCGTCCCATAATTCCTGGGTGCGCTCGCGGACGGCCTCTTCGAGAGCCGAGGCGCGGTCGGCTTCCGTTTCCGCCAGCCGCCGCGACAAGGCATTGAGGCGCACGGCGCGATACGCCACCCAGCCGAGAAAGATCGCGCCCAGTCCGACGATGACGCCGATGATCGATAGATAGTCGGTCAGCCGCTGGGTCTTGGCGGCGAACATCTTGGTCTGCGCCATTTTCTCTTCGAGCGACCGGCGCTCGCTATTGGCGATTTCGGCGAGCTTGGCGCTGAGTGCGTTGCCGGTGTCGGAACTGGCGGCGCCGTAGAAATAGCCGGTACCACCACGCTTGGCGACCGTGGCGCGGGCGACGAGGGCGAACTCCTCGCCGCGCTTTTGGAACAATTGCCTGAGCTGGTCGACCCGGGCGCGCTGGGCCGGGTCGGCGGCGACCAGCCGCTCCAGCTGCCGAAGCTGCGCCCCGGCGAGGCGCCATTGGCTGTAATAGATGCTGCCGCTGGTATCGACCTGCTCGTCCAGCACGAACCGGCCGAGCGCCGCCTCGGCCCGGGCCATGCTGGAATCGAGCGTGCGGGTCAGCAGCGTCACATCATAGGCGTGGCGTTCGCTGGCGACGGCTTCGTCGCGGGCCCGGCTCGACAAAGCGAGGAAGACGACGACGGCGACCAGCACCAGCGCGGCAATCAACGCGCTGGTTGCGGTTCCTACCCCCCGCCAGCCAAAATCATCTTCGTCATCGCGCGACGCCATGGCGTCAGTCTAAACGCGCGCGGGCCGGTGCGAAAGGCTTGTCGGACTCAGGTGATGCAGCCGGTGGAACGGCCTGCCGCCTCGAACATCGCCAGGATCTCGCCGACCTGGCTCTCCGAATGTTCGGAACAGAGCGAGCAGCGCAGCAGGGTCATGTTGGCCGGGGTCGCCGGCGGCCGGGCCAGGTTGACGTACAGGCCCTCGTGCAGCAGCGCTTCCCACATCGCCGCGCCTTTCTCCAGGTCCGGCATGATAACGGCGATGATCGCCGACTGCGGCTCGTCGGTGCCGAGCGTGAATCCAAGCGCCTTGAGGCCGGCGTGAAGCCGCTTCGAATTTTCCCACAGATGATCGCGCTTGGCACGTCCATGCATCAATTTGCGGATCGAGGTTTCGGCGGTGGCGACGACGCTGGGGGGCAGCGAGGCGGTAAAGACATAGGGCCGGGTGACCAGACGCAATATCTCGAACTTGGGGTGGTTGGAGACGCAAAAGCCACCGACCGTGCCGACCGACTTGGAGAAGGTGCCGATGATGAAGTCGACCTGGTCGATGACGCCCTGGGCTTCGGCGACGCCGCGGCCATGCTCGCCGATGAAGCCCATCGAATGCGCTTCGTCGACCAGCACCATGGCGCCAAAGCTTTTGGCCAGCGGCACCATCTTGTCGAGCGGGGCAACGTCGCCGAGCATCGAATAGACGCCTTCCAGCACGACCAGCTTGCCGGCTTCCGCCGGCAGTCGTCCGAGCCGCTTTTCGAGCGCGTCGAGGTCATTGTGGCGGAACGGCACGATCTGCGCATTGCCCAGCGCGCAGCCGTCGTAGATCGAGGCATGGCTGTCGATATCAAGGATGATGTAATCATCCTTGCCGGCAATCGTCGAGATGATGCCGAGATTCGCCTGATAGCCCGTCGAAAAGACCATGGCATGGTCCATGGCATAGAAGTCGCGCAGCGCCGCTTCGCACTCCTTGTGGCCCTGATAGGTGCCATTCAGAACTCGGCTGCCGGTTGTCCCCGAGCCAAACTCGTCGAGCGCCCGTTTGCCGGCGGCGACCACGTCGGGATCGAAGGTCATGCCCATGTAATTATAGGTGCCGAGCAGGATGGTGCGCTTGCCGTTGCAGATCGCGACGGTCGGTGATTCCACCCGCTCCATGACCAGGTTGAACGGGTCGGTGAGGCCAGTCGAAAGCAGGGTTTCGCGCTGCTCGATCAGCGAATCGAATTTCGAAAGCAGGTCGGGCATCAGCCGCGGATCTGTCGGACCGCGTCGACCAGCTGTCCGACGGACTCGATCTCGGCCTGCTGGTTCATGGTGATGACGATGTCGAACTCGTCCTCGATGTTGGCGACGAAGTCGAGGACGGTGAGGCTGTCCCATTCCAGGTCCTGGGCGAAGCGGGTCGCTTCGGCGACTTCGACGCCCTTCTTGTTGAACGGTTCGATGAGGGCCTTTACCTTGGCCAGTGTAAGATCGCGATCGGTCATGGCGGCGTCCTAGTCAGGGCCTATGGCTTTCGCAATCGAATGGGGCGCA
>JAKFFL010000190.1:0-1933 GCA_036675225.1 Sphingomonas sp.
CCTCCCGCAAACTCATGTGGCGAATTGGATGCTGGACGGAGCGGAAGGTTCCGGGTCGCCGGCGCGGGCCTCGCGGACCATGCCTTCCAGCCTGCGTTCGTCTTCGAGGATCTCGACGTCGCGGCCGAGGCCGGCGGAGGCGCGATGGACGCCGCCTTGGTAATAGCGGGCGACGAACTCGCCGGCCTCGACATCGCCGTCGATCCTGATCTCGTCCCATTGCGTCGCGTGGCCGACATAGCGGAGCTGCAGGCCATGCTGCTCGGTCCAGAAGAATGGCACGGCCTGATAGCGGCGCTTGAGGCCGATCATGTTGGCGGCGGCGGTCTGGCCCTGGCGCTCGGCGGTCACCCAATGCTCGATGCGGGTCGGCGCCCCCGTCACCGGGTCGGGGTAGGCGGCGATGTCGCCGGCGGCGAACACGTGCCGCAAATTGGTTTCCAGGAATGCGTCCACCAGCACGCCCTTGTCGACGGCGATCCCGGCCGAGGCGGCGAGGTCGGTGCGTGGCTTGACGCCGATGCCGATCAGGACGAAGTCCGCGTCGATCCGCTCGCCATCGGCCAGGGTCACGGCCTTGCCGTCGAAACCGGTGGCGACGGCTTCCAGATGGAAGCGCACGCCTTCGGCTTCGTGCCTGACCTGGAGGAACCGGCCGACCTGCTCGCCGAACACAGGCGCGAACGGCACCGCCTCGCGCGCCAGCACATGCACCTCGACACCCCGCTTGCGCAGCGCGGCGGCGGCTTCCATGCCGATGAAGCTCGACCCGACGATGACCGCGCGGGTGCCCTCGCGCGCTCGCGCGGCGATGGCCCGGGCGTCGGCGAAGGAGCGCAGAGTGAAGACCCTTTCATGGTCGAAACCCGGCGTCGGCAGGCGGTTGGGCTCGGATCCGGTGGCCAGCAGCAGCCGGTCGAAGGCGAACGTCTCTCCCGCGGCGGTAACCACTTGGCCGGCCTCGGCATCGATCCGGACCACCTCAATTGCCAGCCGCAGGTCGATCCTGTTGTCGGCGTACCATTCGGCCGGCCGCAGCGGCATCCATTCCTCGGGCGCCACCCCGGCGAGATAATCCTTGGACAGATTGGGCCGGTCGACCGGCGGGTCGGCATCGGCGCTGAGCATGGTGATGGCGCCGCCAAAGCCGATCCGGCGCAATTCGTTGGCGCAGGCGACGCCGGCCGCCCCGCCGCCGACGATGACGATCCGCTCGACCTCGCTTGGCATCGGGTGCGCGCTGCTTTGGCGGCGCTTGATCTTGTGGCGGACGAAGGCCTTGCCGTCCTCGACATCGACCTGCCAGCGATCGAGATCGTCGAGCGCCGGGGTCCGCAGGGCGGCGCCGGTGCGCAGGCCGAAGCAGGCATGATGCCACGGGCAGCGGACCGAATCGCCGTCGATCAAGCCTTCGGCCAGCAGCGCGCCATAATGGGTGCAGGCACCCCCGACCGCGAACAATTGGCCGTCGAAACGCGACAGCAGCACCGGCCGCTCGGCCACGCGGCCGGCGATCGTCCCTTCGGCCGGCACCTCGTCCAGCGCGATGCCTTCCGAGAAATCCGGCCCCGTCGCCTGGATGTCGCCGCCCATGATCTGTCTCCGTTGCTGGTCCCATCCATTGGATGGTCGAAGCACCGATTCCGTTCCGGGCCGCGAGGAATAAAAAGGGCGCGGCCTCGACGGACCGCGCCCTCCTTTGTCTTCGAACTGTTCGGAAGCGCCTTACTGCCCCGGCGGGGTCGCCGCCGGATAGGTTTGCGGGATGGCGCCCAGCTGGCCGAGCAGCTTGGTATAGGCGTCGAGATAAGCCAGCACGATGACCTGGCCGATCTCGGTGTTCTGATAGCCGTGGCCGCCGACCGCCGCGAAGCCGCCCCACCAGCCGCCGCCGCCGCCGGCGCCCCAGCTGATGTCCTTCTTGCGGGCATAG
>JAKFFL010000117.1:0-12026 GCA_036675225.1 Sphingomonas sp.
AACCGGGGATATGCCAGCTTCGACGACTTCCTCGCCACGCTCACCAGCCGCAAGCGCAAGCAGATCCGCAAGGAGCGGTCGGCGGCAATCGAGGGTCTGGACATCGAAGCGTTGCGCGGCGCCGCCATCGGCCCGGCCGAATGGGACGCGATGTGGGCCTTCTACCAGGACACCGGCGCCCGCAAATGGGGCCAGCCCTATCTGACCCGCGCCTTCTTCGACCGGCTCGGCGAGACGATGGGGGATTCGTGCTTGCTGTTCCTCGCCCGCCGCAATGGCCGGCCGATCGCCGGCGCCCTCAACTTCATCGGCGGTGACACGCTCTACGGCCGCTATTGGGGCGCGGTCGAGGAGGTGCCGTTCCTCCATTTCGAGCTGAGCTATTACCGGGCGATCGACTGGGTGATCGCCCGTAGCCTCCACTGCGTCCAGGCCGGGGCGCAGGGCGAGCATAAATTGGCGCGGGGCTATGAGCCGGTTGTCACTTGGTCCGCCCATTTCCTGCCCGATCCCGGCTTCCGGCGGGCGGTCGCCGACTTCCTGACCCGCGAGGAAGCGATGATCGCCGCCGAGCTGGAATGGAGCCGCTCGGCCTTGCCCTATCGCTCGTCGGTTGCCGAATAGAGCGCTGTTCGGCGACCCTTGGCATCGGCCATGCCGCGATACATGCCGGGCGTGTTGAAGGAAGTGACCATCTCGCCCTTGGGCGTGACCAGGATGACACCACCTTCGCCGCCCAGCGCCTTGACCTCGGCCATGACCGCGTCGGCCGCAGTTTGCGGAGCGGTGTCGTCGAGGCGCATGCGGGCGCAGATTTCATGGGCGACGCCGACGCGGATGAAATATTCGCCCCAGCCAGTACCCGACACGGCGCAGCCGCGGTCGTCGGCATAAGTGCCGGCGCCGATGATCGGGCTGTCGCCGATGCGGCCCCAGCGCTTGCCGGTCATGCCGCCGGTCGAGGTCGCCGCGGCGACATGGCCATTGGTGTCGACCGCCACCGCGCCGACGGTCCCGAACTTATATTCGATGTCGAGCGCGCTGACCTTCTTGGTCTTATATTCTCGCAGCTGCTTGAGCCGTAGCGGCGTCTCGAAATAGGCGCGAGAGACCTGCTCCAGCCCCTGCGCTTTCGAGAATGCATCGGCACCCTCGCGGCTGAGGAAGACATGCTCGCTCTTCTCCATCACCCGCCGCGCCAGGCTGATCGGGTTCCTGGTCATGGTCACCCCGGTCACCGCCCCGGCGGCGCGGTTGCGACCGTCCATGATCGAGGCGTCGAGCTCGACCTTTCCGTCATAGGTCAAAACGGCGCCCCGGCCGGCGTTGAAATTGGGATTGTCCTCCAGCACCCGGACCGACGCCTCGATCGCATCCAGCGCGCTGCCGCCGGCCTCGAGGATCCGCGAACCGGCGACCAAGGCCTGGTCGAGTGCGGCGCGCAACTCGCGCTCCTTTTCCGGCGTGATATTGGCTTTCTCGATGACCCCGGCGCCGCCGTGTATGACCAGCTTCCAATCGCCCTTGGCCTGCGCTTGCGCGGCACTCGACATCAGCAACACTCCCAGGATCAACAGTTTACGCATCGCGGCTCTCCCGGCTCGCCCCTTAGCGGGCCGCGCTCGCCGATTCCAGTTGACGGCTCGCTTTAGATGATATTAAAGTGATATCAATTAAAGGGGAGTCCATCTCATGGTTGAATCGAAAGGCATTGCCCTGACGTCGAGCCGGGAGCGGTTGGTGCAGACCTTCAGCGGCTATCTGATGCTGTTGTTACTGCTGGTCGCGATTGCCTGGCAGGTCTGGGGGATCATCAATCTGGCGCGCGGTGCCGATGGCGCCTTCGCGCACATCGCCGCGGTCATCGTCGCACCGATCGCTTTGCTGTTTATCGCCTGCGGCTTCTACATGCTGCAACCCAACCAGGCGGCGGCGATCACCTTGTTCGGCGACTATAAGGGAACCGACCGGGTCACCGGCCTGCGCTGGGTGTGGCCGTGGATGATCCGCAAGAAAGTCTCGGTCCGCGCCAACAATTTCATTTCCGAAAAGATCAAGGTCAACGACCAGCGCGGCAACCCGATCGAGATGGCGGCGCAGATCGTCTGGCGCGTCATTGATACCGCCCAGGCCTTGTTTGACGTCGACGACTACAAGGCCTTCGTCCGGGTCCAGGTCGAAGCGGCGATCCGCACCATCGGCTCGCGCTATCCCTATGACGATTTCGAGCATCTCGAGGTCACCCTGCGCGGCCATCTCGACGAGGTCGGCGCCGAGCTTCGCAAGGAACTGATCGAGCGCCTCGCCATCGCCGGCATCACGGTCGACGAATGCGGCTTCACCCACCTCGCCTACGCGCAGGAAATCGCCGGGGCGATGCTCCGCCGGCAACAGGCGCAGGCAGTGGTCGCGGCGCGCAAGACTTTGGTCGAAGGCGCGGTCGGCATGGTCGAGATGGCGCTGGAGCAATTGTCCGAAAAGAATGTCGTCGAGCTCGACGACGAGCGTCGCGCGGCCATGGTGTCGAACCTCATGGTCGTGCTGTGCAGTGAGCGTGACACGCAGCCGGTCGTCAACGCCGGCACCCTCTACCAGTAAGCGGCTGATGTGGGCGGCGAGCGCAAAGCCTACCCGCTCAGGGTCGACCCCGCTCTCTGGGCGGCGGTCGAGCGCGGCGCCGCCGCCGACCTGCGCAGCGTCAACGCCCAGGTCGAATGCCTCCTGCGAGAGGCGCTGAAGGCGCGCGGGGTGAAGCTGGACGTGCCGACGCCGGTCCGCCGCGGCCGGCCGCCGAAGGGAGACTGACATGCCTGAATGGTTTGCCCCGAAACGCTATGGCCTTGGCGCCGGATGGCCGATCGCCTGGCAGGGCTGGGCAGTGCTCGCGGCCTTCCTGCTGGTGGTCGGCGCCGCTTTCTGGCTTTTCGGCCCAGTCAATCCGCTCGCCCTCACGATTGTGTTGCCGGCGGTGATGGCGGTGCTGATCATCGCCGCGAGGACCACGCGCGGCGGCTGGCGCTGGCGCTGGGGCAGGCGCGACTAATTGCGCTTCGCGGCGGGCGCGATGGCGTCCGGCCCGAGCGCGTCGTCGAGCAGCCGTGCCAGCCTCAGCCCGCCGGCGGCGACCTGGCGGCGGACGACCGGGATCAGCGCTCGGACATCCTGCTCGGTCAGAGTCGGACGCGCGGCCGAGTTCTCCCCGCACGGGTCGCCCACCAGCGAGGCATAAGCGAACGTGCGCGCGTCCTCCCAGCTTTGCCGGCTCCATTCCTCGACGCCGCCGGCCGCCAGCGCCGACCGCTCGGCGCGCGGGGTTTGCGCCAGGATCGCCCGGGCGCCGCCCGGCGGCGTCGAGATCGCCCGCTCAGCCAGCAGCCCGTCCCAGATGCTGTGCAAATTCACCCGCCCACCGATGATCCCGTAATTGGCGGCGACCCGATTGCCGCCCAGATCGCCCTTGTCGCCGCCATGCATCGGCTGAGCCAAATCGCCCACGAAATGGACGAGGAATGCCAGCGCCATCAGCCGCTCGCGCTCAGGCACCTTGCGGTCGGCTAGCAGCCGCGCATTGCGTTCGATCTGCGCCGATACGCAATGGCCGTCCTTGCACGCCGCCTTCAGATCGAATGGCTTGCAGATGTCGACGTTCTGATAGTGCCAGGACGAGGCGTAATTGAAGCGGTCGCCCAATCGCTTGATGCAGTCGGCCCAGACGCTGGCCTGCTCGATCGTCGCGACCGGACAGTCGGGCGTGTCGAGCAGCCGGCCCTTGGCCAGCAGCCGCTGAATGGCGGCGCGCGTGTCGGGCCGCACGCTGTCCATGGCGATCCGGGCGACGCTTTCATGGCCATATTCCCACCAGGCGGCGGCGGGGGAGGCAGCGCAAAGGGCTGCCAGCAGCAGAGCTAGCTTTCGAATCGGCACCCGGCGCCCTTAGCGCGCGCATGCCGCGAATACAGCCGCAACCTCATCCGACCGACAGATCGAGCTGCTGGATGATCAGCCGCCATTCGTCGAGGTCGGCGAGCATGGCGCGCGCCGCCTGCTCCATCAAATCGGCCGTCCGGTTGAGATAGGCCCTGCCGCTTGCCATCTGGTCCCGGATCGCCGCCAGCGTGCGGGCGGTGGAGCGCGACCGTAGCGCGCTGGCCCCAAAGTCGCCCTGGAAGCGGATTCCGAAAATGGCGGTGCCGACGGCGGGGAAGCCGGCGGAGAGCAAGGTGAACCAGTCGTTGGTGTTGTCGACCCAGTCCGGGTCGTAGACCAGCCCGAGGGTCACGATCACGGAGGACACCAGGGTCGCGACAAACAGGCCCATGCCAATCCGCGCCAGCCGTTTGTCGAGCGTCTCGATCTGGCTGGCGCTACGCTCGTTATAATCGATTTGCGGTTCCAGTTCGTGACGGACGATCGACTCGGTCAGCTCCTCGGCATTACCGCGGTCGAGGCGTCCGTGCGGGCAGCCCAGCGCCCGCCAGATGCTGGCCGCATACCAGTCGACCCAGCGGCCGGCGACGGGATTGGCCAGGCTGCCGGGCGGATCGGGCGCGGCGATGCCCAACAGCTTCAGGCTGCGCAAGGGACGCAGCCGCTCGGCCAGCTGGCGGTAATCCAGCCAGCGGCGATGCCACTCCTGGCGAATGCCGGCGAAGGTGTTGATCATGATCGCCAGCGTGATGATGATTTCGACGAACGCGAGGTGCAGCTTCGATGCGGGAAGCGCGAAAGACGACAGGCCAATAAGGACAGCCAGGGCCGCCATCGCGAAGTTGAAGATGTGGCCGCTGCGGAACATCTGGGCGTAATAGGTCGCCATGCGGTCGGACCAGCCATAGGCCTTCTGCAGCAGCTCGAGGGCCGCCGAAACGCCGTGACAGTCACTGCAGCCGGCGAGGAAGTCTCGCCATTCCTCATCGATCGCGGCCACGGATCTCGCTTCGCGCCAGTGGTTGGCCTTCAGCCGCGCGATTCCAGTCAGTGCCAGCAGCACCGGATACTCCAGCCGGGTACGGAAACGCCGCTGCCGTTCGCGCGTGAACTGGCGATAGGCCCTGCGCTCTCGCGGATCGGGCGGAAGCGACAGCATCGCCTCCAGCAGCAGGGCAAGATGCTCGGCATCGAATGGCCGGTGGACGTTGGTGTCATGGCCGGTCCGGGTCAGCACGTTGGGGTCGAAGGCGCTCCACAGGATTCGCGGTTCCATGACGGCATCGATGGGCACGCGGACGATCGCCGTGCCGCGGTGGATGGCCAGCTCGACGATCTCGGCGGTGCCACCGCGGCCGCGCGGCGGCAGCCCGTCCCAGACCGCGATCAATATGTCGCAATGGGCGACCGTGCCGCGCCCGGCCATGACATAGGCCTCGAGCGGGTCATGGGTGTCGCCTGGCAATTCGAGGGTGCAGCTGGCGGCCTCGACCAGGCGATGGAATCGCGTCCGGCTGTCCTCATCGTTGAAATCGGCGAGGTAGGTTTCGCGGTCGAATGGCAGGATCGCCTGCAATTGCCAGCCGCGGGCCAGCGCCGCCTCCGCCGCCATCTGGTCGGATCCCTCGGCCAGCGGCGATACCAGGGTGAACACCGGTGGATCCGGCGCGAACAGGCCCTGCTCGCGCCGGTGCAAAGCCCGCGCCTCCGCCTCGATCCGCGCCAGCGCATCGGCGATGCGCGCCTCCACCTCGGTGCGCATCGACGCCGGAATCGCTTCCAGCCGATGGCCGGTGATCCCTACCGTCAGCGCGAACGGAAGGCGGGGCGGGCCGGCGACTTGCGGGCGCGCTCGTTCAATCTTCAGTTCCGGCGCGGTGATCGCGGGCGTCCTCCCGTTAGTCGGTATTCCCGTTCTGATTGTCGCCACCGGGATCGAGAGGCAAGCACACCGGATTCTGGGCATGCGGCGTCAGCGTCACAAAGAGTGTAAACCAGAATTGCGTTGGGACCTTATTCAGATTGTGGACCTTCAATGTCAGGTTGTCGTCGCTCACGTAGACAGGATTGAACTGATTCCAGACCTGCCCTTGCGCAGGACATCCGGCGCCAGGCTGGGCCGCGAGCGCGAGATTCGGATCGTCTGGGAATCGCAACCCGGTGTTGCCTTGGTCGACGAGCTTGAAATAGATCTCAAATCCCGGCTTGTGATCATTGATGAAAGTGAGCCTGCCAGCTTTCATTAGGCTAGACGCCAATGCGAACGCCACAGGCGGTCCAGCATTTTGAAGGATTACGTTGACGTTTCTTCTTCTGGGCTTGGACATGGCTCCCTCCCTTGCACGGTGCTTCTGAGTCCGATTCACGTTGCGCGCCAAGCGGACCTGCTATTTCCGCGCCTCAGCCGGCAAAACACCGGCGCGGCGTTCGGTCACGAACGGCTATTCGATAGTCCTCCCGTTAGTTCGAGTTGCCGTTCTGGTTATCGCCGCCGGGATCGAGGTCCTGCCAATTTGTGCCGTCCGTCACGCGCAAAGTGTAGCCGAAGCTCTGCTTCCCGTTATTGCGGTTCCGCACGACCAGAGTTCTGTTCCCGTTCGTGACCTCCTGAGCCTCGAACTGTGGCCACTGTCCCTTCGAAGTGGGACAGCCGCCACCGGTGGCCGAATAGAGCGCCTCGGTCAGGTCATTGGGAAAAAGATAGCCGGTATTACGAGGGTCCCGGAGATTGTAGTTGATGATGAACCCGTCGCGGCGGTGATTCTCGAAGATGATGTCGCCGTTTCCCCTGAGCGGCAAATAGGTTTCCAGATAAAATGGCTTGCCACCTTTTGGTTCCAGCCACACATCGATGTCGATCGTCCACGGTGTATTCGCAAACGGATCTGTCGCCTCCGTTTTCGGTCCGGACGCCGTTTCCTTTTTTTCTGTTGTCATCGTGTCATGCGTTGACATAACTCCTCCCTTCTAATTGACACTTCGATACCCGATTTCCGCAAGGCGGTTGGCAAGCGGCCCCGCCTCATCTGTCCGGCCTAACCGCCGCAGAAGTTGGACGCGTTCGTTCATTTCCCAAGGGCGCTCGGTAACGCCGCGCGGAAGCTGCGTAAGCCCCGCGCTCCACGCCGCTTTGGCTGCGTCGGCATCGCCTATCCGCCGGCGGATGTCGCCTAAGTGCCGATAGGCGGCCGCGACTGGGTACCTGATGCTGACCGGGTCGGGCCGGCGCTCGGATTTGGCGGAGGCAAGCGCAAGTTCGGCTAATCTCAGGGCTTCGGCCGGGTTTCCATCCTGCAGCGCCAGGCGCGAAGTCAAGTCGAGGCAATTCGTCTGCAAATGGCGCCAGGATTCGCCCCGATCGCGTGCATCAACCTGTGCCGCCAGGCTGCATCCGGCCTGGGCTTCCGTGGCCGCCGCGGTTTGGCCGAGCGATAATAGAGTTCTGGCCAGTTCGAGTCTTGCCTGCGCCGCCAGACCCTTCCATTCGACATTGTCCGGTTCGATGGGGATCAGGCGGTTGGCTTCGGCGACCGCCAGCCGGAACTGCTCGATTCCGCGCTCGGACTGCCCGCGTGATACGTAGAGGAGGCCAAGCCCCTGATACGCCGGGATGAGTCCCCGGCGGAAGGCGACATTGGTATCTCCTCCCGCGATGCGCCCACGTAGGAAGGATATTTGCCGCTCGCGAAGGCGGATGGCGATGTCGAGATGACCCAGGTCGCGCTCCGTGTCCGCCGACCAGGCAAGGGTGGTGGCGAATCCATATTGGAATTGCGCGTTGCCGCGATCGAGGGAAGCCGCGTTTT
Source organism: Sphingomonas sp. (assembly GCA_036675225.1). Classification (GTDB taxonomy): domain Bacteria; phylum Pseudomonadota; class Alphaproteobacteria; order Sphingomonadales; family Sphingomonadaceae; genus Sphingomicrobium. Next base: position 7,734 of record JAKFFL010000117.1, read on the forward strand.
CCAAGGGGCCGAGCGCTCGTCCAAACTGGCGGGCGGCTTCGGAAAAGCGGCGCTGGCTTCGCAAGACGATCCCGATGTTATGGTCGCCGTAAGCGACCTCGATGCGCCACCTGAGGTTGTCGGGCTCGATCGCCACCATTTGTTCGCCTAGCTTTTTATAGTCGCGGTAGGCGGCTTCGGCCTGTTTGATTTCGCCGCGGTCGCGGGCGATATCGCCAATATAGAAGACGTTCTGCGCGTGGTCGAACAACCGCTGCGGATCATTTGGATTGCGGCGCATCGCTTCCGCCGTTCCTTGCATCGCCTGGCGGTAAAGCTGCTCGGCTGTTTTGACGTCGCCCCGTGAATTGGCGACCTGTGCCGTGAGACTGAGCGCCTGCGCGCGTTGCATCAGGCCGGCGTCGGACAGCTCCGATGCATCCTGCTTGCTGTAATAGGCCAGCACCCTGGAGCCGACGCCATCGAGCGCGTCGAGCTTGCCGATCGGCTCGAGCTTGTCTCTGAGGTCGCCCAGCATGAACGCGACCAGGCCTTCCGCCTCCCGCCGCTGGTCGCGCGCCGCGTCGCGCGACTGGAGCGCCCAAACGGACATGCCGGAGGTAAAAATCATTCCAATCAGCAAGGCGGCAACGATCAGCTGCATGCGGTGCTGGCGCCTTTTGCCTTCGCGCTGAACCAGTTCGTCGAGCCCGACGCCGAGCATTCCGGCGATGATTTGCATCAGGCCAAGCTGCTTGCCATCGCCCTCTTGCCGAAGGTCGGCGGCGATCGGCTCGGCGCGCTTGCCGGTTGGACGTCCCCGCGAGTCATATCTTTGCAGCAGCGCCGGCGGGAAACATTCCTCCGCTTCCCGGCCGGGCATCTCGCTGGCGAAAGGCTCGCCGGCGATGATCGCCGCGAACATCTCCCCGTCCGGATGGAGCCGCTTGAAGGCGACGATTTCGGCGTTGGTCCATTTCGAGGCCACGGCGGCGGGCGAGCAGAGGACGACCATGAAGCGCGAGCCGGCCAGCGCCTCTTCGATTTCCTCGGAAAGATCGTCGGAGGCCGCCAGCTCGCCGCGGTCGCGGAACACCGGCGTCAGCCTGCGCGGCACGACCCCGTTCTCGGTCAGCCTCCCGACCAGCCGCCTCGGAACGCGGAATTTCTCAAGCGCCTCATGCAGCCATTCGGCGACCGCCTGATCGGCGTGGCTGTAGCTCAGGAAGGCGAAATAATGCTGCTTGGCGTGGACTCGATGACTGCCGCGTCCGGCCCTGAAGCCGCGAGTGCGCCGGTCCGCCCCGTCGCGGGCGGGGCCGGCGGCGCCTTTACGTGAAAGAAGGGCCACCTCCCGCATTCGGTTTGCCCCCACCGAGTCTTGATTTCGGGCAATAACAGAGAATCGAAGGCCACGCGATTCCAAAGGGCGGTTGGCGCGGGGGGTGGCGAGGCCTATATCGCGGCCCATGTCGCTAAGGCCCTGGCGCGACATCGCGCGCCGTCAATCCCGCCAGATCATGGTCGGCAGCGTCGCCGTCGGCGGCGGCGCGCCCGTCACCGTCCAGACCATGACCAACACCCCGACCGAGGACGCCAAGGCGACCATCGACCAGATCCGCCGTTGCGAGGAAGCGGGGGTCGACATCATCCGCGTCTCCTGCCCGACCGCGGAGAGCACGGCGGCGCTCAAGACCATCGTCCGCGAGGCGCGGGTGCCGATCGTCGCCGACATCCATTTCCACTACAAGCGCGCGCTCGAGGCCGCCGATGCCGGCGCCGCCTGCCTGCGCATCAACCCCGGCAACATCGGCTCGGACGAACGGGTGCGCGAAGTCGTCAATGCCGCCAGGACGAATGGCTGCGCCATTCGCATCGGCGTCAACGCCGGCAGCCTCGAGAAGGACCTGCTCGAAAAATATGGCGAGCCCTGCCCCGAGGCTTTGGTCGAAAGCGCCCTCGACCATATCCGCATCCTCGAGGACCACGGCTTTCGCGACTATAAGGTGGCGGTGAAGGCGTCGGACCTGTTCCTCGCCGTCGCCGCCTATCAGAGCCTCGCCGACCAGGTCGACTGTCCGCTCCACCTCGGCATCACCGAGGCCGGCGGCTTCGTCGGCGGTACGGTCAAGTCGGCGATCGGCATCGGTTCCCTGCTATGGGCCGGCATCGGTGATACCATCCGCGTGTCGCTATCGGCCGAGCCGGAGGAAGAGGTCCGGGTCGGCTACGAAATCCTGAAGAGCCTCGGCATCCGCAACCGCGGCGTCCGCGTCGTTTCCTGCCCGAGCTGCGCCCGTCAGGGCTTCGACGTCATTCGTACCGTCGAGACGCTCGAGGACCGGCTGCAGCACATCAAGACGCCCTTGTCGCTGTCGGTGCTCGGCTGCGTCGTCAACGGCCCTGGCGAGGCGCGCGAGACCGACATCGGCATCACCGGCGGCGGCCAGGGCAAGCATATGGTCTATCTCTCCGGCGTCACCGACCATCACATCCGCGACGAAGAGATGGTCGACCATATCGTCCGCCTGGTCGAGGCCAAGGCCGCGGAAATCGAGGCCGCGGAAGCATTGGCAGAGGCCGCCGAGTGACAGCCGCCGCGCGGTCGGTGCCGCTGACCGCTTTTCTCGTCGGCATGATCGGCATCGCGCTGTTTTCGGTCATGGACGCGGTGATGAAGGTGCTGGTGCTGGCGATCGGCACCTATGCCACCTTGTTCTGGCGCAGCCTGGTCAGCGTTTCCATTTCCTCGGCCCTTTACCTGCCGCGCCGTGCCGGCTGGCCGGACAAGCCGACGCTCGGGCTGCACCTTGGCCGCGGCGTGCTGACCACCATCATGGGCGTCTTGTTCTTCTGGGGGCTGGGCCGGGTTCCGCTGGCCCAGGCCATCGCATTGGCCTTCATTGCCCCCTTGATCGCCATCTATCTGGCCGCCGCGGTGCTCCACGAACAGGTTGGCAAGCGTACCGTCGCTGCCTCCTTGGTCGCCTTCGCCGGCGTGCTGATGATCTTCGCCGGCCAGGCCCGGGCCGATCTCGGACGCGAGGCGATGATCGGCAGCCTGGCGATCCTGCTCTCGGCGGTCTGCTATGCGGTCAACATCATCATGATGCGCCGCCAGAGCCTGGCCGCCGGACCGGTCGAGATCGGCTTCTTCCAGAATGGGACGGTGGCAGTGCTGATGCTCGCTGCCATGCCGGTGATGGGAACGGCGCTGCCGACCGCCGCGACCTGGCCGATGATCATCCTCGCCGCGATCCTGTCGACCGGCTCGTTGATGATCCTCAGCTGGGCCTATGCGCGCGCCAAGGCCAGTTATCTGGCGACCACCGAATATACCAGCTTCCTGTGGGCGGCCCTGCTCGGCTGGATCTTCTTCCGCGAAGCCGTCTCGCTCTATACCCTGGCCGGCGCGGCGATGATCGTCGCCGGCTGCATCCTTGCCGCCCGCACCCCGCAGGAAGCCGACCCCAGCCTGGAGGTGGCCGCATGATCGCTTGGTTCTGGCTCATCCTCGGCGGCCTGTTCGAGGTCGGCTTCACGACCTCGCTGCGCTTCGTCGACGGCTTCAGGAACCTGCCGTGGACGCTCGCCTTCCTGGTTTCCGTCGCGCTCAGCATGGGCCTGCTCGAGCTAGCCGCGCGGACCATCCCCATGGGCACCGCTTATGCGGTGTGGGCCGGAATCGGCGCGGTCGGGACGGTGATCGTCGGCATGGCGTTCTTCAATGAGCCGGCGACCACCATCCGCCTGCTGCTGATCCTCGTCATCGTCGCCGCCATTGCCGGGCTGCGCATGACCGGCTGACCGCCACCTGCCCGCCCTCAGCAAGCCACTGCCGTTCCGCAATAAAGTGCGTTATGCTGCGCGCATGGGGGAGGCGAGACACGACGGCCTGGCCGTGCCCGGACGGGTCGTCCTGGCGCATGAGCCGCCATTTCACATCGGTCCGCTGGCGGTCGATCCGGCGACTCGGCAGATCGAGCATGACGCGGAGCGCGTGACGCTGGAGCCGCGCGTCATGCAGGTGCTGGTCACCTTATTCCGGGCCGGCGGCGCCATCGTCACCCGCGACGAGTTGTTCGAACGATGCTGGGAAGGCCGCATCGTTGGCGAGGATTCGATCAACCGCGTCCTGTCGCGGCTCCGCCGCATCGCCGCTGGAATCGGCGGCGATGCCTTCGTCATCGAGACCATCACCAAGGTTGGCTATCGGCTGATCGTGACCGGGGCCGCGGACCGGCCGCCGGGACTGGCGCTGCAGCCGGCCGCCGCCGCTCCCCTGAGCCGGCGCATGCTGGTCGGCGGGGCCGG
>JAKFFL010000039.1:0-1898 GCA_036675225.1 Sphingomonas sp.
GCGGTCGACGACGAGGCGCTGGATGCCGAGGTCGGCGCCGTCGCCTCCAGGCTCGCCAGCCTGCCGCCCCTCGGCCTCGCCGCCATCAAGGCGCTGATCCGCACCACCGGCCAGCGCACCCTCGACGAGGAGCTCGACATGCAGCGCGACGAGATGCGGCGGCTAGGCTTCACCGACGATTACCGCGAAGGTGTCGCCGCCTTCCTCGCCAAGCGCCCCGCCAATTTCGTCGGCCGCTGATCCGCGCGATGATCATCTCCTTTGCCCACGACTTCATCTTCGTCGCCGTTCCCAAGACCGGCACCCACGCCGTTCGCCAAGCGCTGCGCCAGCACCTCGGCCCGGACGACTGGGAGCAAGTCAAGCTGTTCGACAGCAAGGCGTTCCCGGTGCCGGAGTTGGCCGCGATCCGCCACGGTCATCTGACGCTGCGGGAGGTCCGCCCGCATTTGCCGCCGGCGCAATTCGAAGCCTTCCACAAGTTCGGATTCGTCCGCAACCCGTTCGACCGGTTCGTCTCGTTCTGCGCGTTCATGACCCGTGCCCACGGCAGCTTCGATCGCGACCCGCAAGGCGTCATGCACCATTATTTGTTCATCGACCCGCCGCGCGACCGAATCCACTACCAGCCGCAGCACATCTTCTTCGAGGATGAGGAAGGCACGATCATCGCCGATCAAATCGGCCGGGTGGAGGCGATGCAGGATTCCTACGATGAGGCTTGCGAGCGGATCGGCATTCCGCCGCGCGCGCTCGACAAGGTCAATGAATCGCGGCGCGGCCATTACCGCGATTATTACACGCCCGAGCTTCGCGACGCGGTTGCGCGGCTCTACGCGCGTGATCTGGAATTGTTCGGCTACGACTTTTAGGGCGAGGTATCGCCGACGACCAGCTCGGCGAATGTGGCGAGGTCGATGTTGCCGCCCGAGACGATGCAGACAATCGGGCCGTCGCCGGCCTCGCCGGTCAGGGCCGCCGCAAGCGCCAGCGAGCCGGCGCCTTCGCTGATCACACGCGCTTTCTCGGCGGTTAGCCGCATCGCCTCGCGCACCTGGTCGAGCGAGACGGTGATGGCGCCGCGGACCACTGGCCGCATCCGCTCCCACATGCGTGCCGTAACGCTCTTGCCGCCGGCGCCGTCGACGAAGCTCGCCTGCCAGTCGGCAAAGCGGCGCGGTCCGCCTTCGCGCAGCGACAAAGCGTAAGGCGCCGCCGTTTCCGGCTCGGCGCCGATGATCCGCACTTCGGGCCGTAGCGCCCTGATGGCGCTGCCGACGCCGGTGATCAGGCCGCCGCCGCCGATCGCAGCGATGACGGTGCGGACATCCGGCGCGTCCGCCAAAATCTCCAGTCCCATCGTCCCGTGGCCGGCGATGAAGTCATGATTGTCGAACGGGTGGATGAAGACCCCGTCCATGCCGTCGAAGGCATGCGCCTCGGCGGCTTGCCAGGCCTGTTCGTAGGACACCGGCACGATCCTGGCGCCGAGCGCGCGCATCCGGTCGAGCTTGGTCCGCGGCGCGGTCTCGATCGCCACCACCGCGCACGGAATTCCCGCTGCCCGCGCCGCATAAGCGACGCCCTGCCCGGCATTGCCGGCGCTGATCGTCCACACGCCGCGCGCGCGCTGCGCGTCGGTGAGCGCGGCGACGGCGTTGGCGGCACCGCGGATTTTGTAAGCATTGGTCGGCTGGAGGTTTTCCAGCTTGAGACGAATGTCGGGCCCGCCCGGGCCGAGGTCGAGCCTGACCAAAGGCGTGCGCAGCACCGTGCCGCCGATCCTCGCCCGCGCCGCCTCGACATCCTCGATGGTGATCGGCCGGACCGGTTCGATCATCGACGCTCCTCCTCTCCGGCATATTCTTCTAGAGGGGACGGATGAAGACTCAACAATT
>JAKFFL010000071.1:0-11935 GCA_036675225.1 Sphingomonas sp.
ACGGCCCGCAAAGCCAACCAGTGGGACATGGGCGCCCGCATCCGCGAGGTCGAGCAGGGGCCGCGGGGCGAAGTCTATCTGCTTGAAGACGAAGGCAGGCTGCTGCGGCTTGAGCCAGTGCGCCGATAGCGGAACTGGTGGGGGACGCGGCCTTCGCGGCGGGCCTTGGCGGCGTAGCGGGTTTCCGGCCAGCCTGAGGGGTAGCGGAGCCATTCGCCGGGCTCCTGGACAAGCCATTCGAAATCGTCGCGGTGGCGCTGCATGACCATCAGCGACCAGTTCAGATAGGTCGGATCGTCGGTCGCCAACCGCAGCTCGCCGCCCGGCTTCAATTTGACGGCGATGAGGGCGAGCGGGCCGTCGTTGATCATCCGCCGCTTGGCGTGGCGCGCCTTGGGCCAGGGGTCGGGGTGGAGCAGATAGACCATGGTCAGCGAGCCGTCGGGCAGCCGCCGCAGAACGTCGAGCGCGTCGCCCATGTGCAGCCGGACATTGGCCAGCCTCTGGTCGCGGATATGGCCGAGCGCCGTGGCGACGCCGTTGAGGAAGGGCTCGCAGCCGATGAAGCCATGATCGGGCAGCAGATCGGCGCGATATGCGAGATGCTCGCCGCCGCCAAAGCCGATTTCGAGATGGAGCGGGCGGTCGTCGCCGAACAGGCGCCGGGAAGTCAGTTCGCCGTCCGCTGGCACGGGGATCGCCGGTAGCAGCCGGTCGACCAGCTCCTGCTGTCCCCGGCGCAACTTGTGGCCTGTCGACCGGCCGTAGAGCCGGTTGAGCGTGGTCGGATCGCCTGGCTTGTGCGCGGTCATCGCCGCCGCGCCTAGTCGATGGAGAGTGCGAAGCGAAAGTGTTACGTTCCACCGACGCAACGAGGGAGGGGATGATGCGCGCTGCAGGAATCAACTGGCTGGCGGTGATCGCCGCGGCGGTCGCCGTCTATGCCATCGGATTCGTCATCTACGGCTTGCTGGTGCCGGCCGAAACCTGGATGGCGTGGGAAGGGGATACGGAAGCGGAACTGGCTGCGGTTGGCGATAGCCGGATGCCGTTCGGCGTCGTCATGCCGCTGATGACGGCAATCTTCATGGCCGTCATCTTCAAATGGGCGCAGGTCGCCGGCGCGTCGAATGGCGCGAAATGGGGGGCAGTGGTGGCCCTCGCTTCGGCGGTCCCAGCGGAGATGTATGCCTGGGTTTACGGGACTGGACTGGTGGAAATAACGCTCGTCGACAGCGGCCATTTGCTGCTCGGCCATGTCGCGGCCGGCGCCATATTGGGCGGCTGGAAGTAACCGGGATCGAGGCGGCGCGGTCTTGGGCTTAGGCGAGCGCCGCCTTCAAATCCTCGACCAGATCGGTCTTTTCCCACGGGAAGAAATCACCGTCCGCCTTGCGCCCGAAATGGCCGTAAGCGGCGGTCGGCGCATAGATCGGCTTGTTGAGGCCGAGGTAAGTGCGGATGCCGCGCGGGGTCAGCCCGCCGAGCTTCTCGATCCGCCCGATCGCCTGCTCCAGCTGGTCGTCGCCGACCGTGCCGGTGCCGTGGGTGTCGACGTACAGCGACAAAGGCGCCGAAATCCCGATCGCATAGGCGAGCTGGATCGTGCAGCGGCGGGCCAGGCCGGCGGCGACGATGTTCTTGGCGAGGTAGCGCGCGGCATAGGCCGCCGAGCGGTCGACCTTGGTCGGGTCCTTGCCCGAAAAGGCGCCGCCGCCGTGCGGGGCGGCGCCGCCATAAGTGTCGACGATGATCTTGCGGCCGGTGAGGCCGGCGTCGCCGTCGGGGCCGCCGATCTCGAACGCCCCGGTCGGATTGATGTGATAGACGGTGGCGTCGCTGAGCAATTCGGCGGGAAGGACGTCGGCGACGACGCCTTTCACATAGTCGCGAAGCTTGGCGTAAAGCTCGGGGTTGGCGTGCTCCCCCTTCTCCGAATAGCCGCGCTTGTGCTGGGTCGAGACGACGATCGCCGTCGCCGCGACCGGCCGGCCGTTCTCATAGCGAAGCGTGACCTGGCTCTTGGCGTCGGGCTCGAGGAAGTCGGCGACGCCGGAATGGCGGTCGGCGGCCATGCGCTCCAGGATCTTGTGGCTGTAGAACAAGGTCGCCGGCATCAGCTCAGGGGTCTCGTCGCAGGCGAAGCCGAACATGATGCCCTGGTCGCCGGCGCCTTCGTCCTTGTTGCCGGCCGCATCGACGCCCTGCGCGATATGGGCCGACTGGCCATGCAAATGGTTCTCGAAGCCGGCGGTCTGCCAGTGGAACCCGTCCTGCTCATAGCCGATGCGCTGCACCGTCTGGCGGACGACCTGCTCAATCTCATCGCGCGCGCCGGGCGCCCAGCCGTGGGTGTCCTTGAACTTTTCCTCGTCGAACACCGGGCGGCAGCGAATTTCGCCACCGATGACGATCTTCTGGGTCGTCACCAAAGTCTCGCAGGCGACTCGGGCCTCGGGGTCCTTTGACAGGAAGAGGTCGACGATGGCGTCCGAAATCTGGTCGGCGACCTTGTCGGGATGGCCTTCGGAAACCGATTCGGAGGTAAAGAGATAGCTGCTGCGCATGGAGGCGAAGGGTCCTGATATAAGGAAGTCTTTATATGTCGGCGGCGCTGTAGCGGCGGCCCCGCCCGACCGCAATGCCAGCGATGATCAGCAGGAAGGCGAGCATGATGGGCAGGACATTGCCCAGCCTGGCGAACAGGGTCGGGGCAAGCGGATTGGGCAGGCTGGCATCGATGATTCCGGCGGTTTGCCAGGGCAGCGATTCGACCACGTGTCCGTAGGGGTCGATCAATGCGCTGATGCCGGTTGGCGTGGAACGGATGACCGGCAGCCCTTCCTCGGCGGCGCGTAGCCGCGCCTGAGCGAGGTGCTGCGGCGGGCCCCAGCGGCCGAACCAGGCGTCGTTTGAGGGATTGAAGATGAAGTCGGGGCGGTTGCCGTTCTCCACCACTTCACCCGAGAAGATGATTTCGTAGCAGAGCTGGTAGCCGACCTTGCCCCACGAGCCAGGCAGTTGGATGGTGCGCGCGCCAGGACCGGCCCGGAAGTCGAGGTCGCCGGGCGCCAGCCGTGATAGGCCGATCGCGGAAAGGAGGGGCCGCATCGGTAGATATTCGCCATAGGGCACCAGATGCGCTTTGTCGTAGCGGCCGAGTAGCGTGCCGCCGGGTCCAAGCACGAAGACGCTGTTGGTGGCGCCACTGACGTTCAATCGGTCGTTCGACCGGAAGCCGAGGCCGCCGGTAATCAGCAGTTGGTTCGGCGGCATGATCCGCGCCGCCCGATACCGCTCGAAGGCGACGAAGGGGGCCGCCGCCGCGCGCTCGTCGACCAGCGGATTGGTCACCGCGGCCTCGGGCCAGAAAACGAGACGCGCCCCCATCGGATCGCGAAGGGATAACTGGCGCAGCTTCTCAGCCGCCACTGCATCGAATCCCTCGCTCCATTTGTCCTGCTGGCCGATGTTGGGCTGGACGATACGGATCGGGCGCATGACGACCGAGCCTCCAGGGTCCTCGCCTCGTGCGCTTTTCGGTACGGCAATCGGTTGCTCGGAGGGGGCCGGAAGTGCCCAAAGCAGGACCGAAGCGGCGGCGATGGCGGCGAGCGGCTTCCAGTCGCGGCGAGCAGCCAGCCAGAGTCCGCCGGCGAGCAGCACCAGCATGGCGGACAGGCCGTAGGTGCCGATGACGCGGCTGGCGCCGAGAAGCGGCGTGTCGACGAGGGTCACACCGACAGGGTTCCAGGCGAAACCGGTGAACAGCCCGGCGCGCAGCCATTCGGTGATGGCCCAGGCGCCGGCGAGGGCGAGCACCAGCGCAAGCGGCTTGCCCCGACCGAACCGCCAGGCGAGGCCGGCCGCGAGCATCGGGAAGACGGCGAGGTAGAGCGACAGCAGCACGACCGCGATCCAGCCGAGCCAGGCCGGCATCGCCGCCTGGTAGGTGAACGCCGTCGCGATCCAGTTCAGTCCGATGGCGAACTGGCCGAGGCCGAACAGCCAGCCGGTGAGCAAAGCCTGGCGAAGCGATCCGGCTCGGGCGACCAGCTCGCACAGAATGGCGAAGGCGAGCGGCATCAGCGGCCACCAGGCCACCGGCTCGAAGGCAAAGGCGGAGGCGGCGCCGGTGGCGAAGGCGATGGCGAATAGCTTCATTGCGCGCACTCGCTAGCGGACCGTTCGCGAAGCGGCTAGCAGGGTTTGCGCATGACGTTGCCGCCGTTCCATTTGGCTTTTCCGGTCGACGACCTCGCCGCCGCCCGCGATTTCTACGTTCGCTTGCTCGGCTGCGCGGAAGGCCGGAGCGCCGACCACTGGGTCGATTTTAACCTGCATGGCCACCAGATCGTAGCCCATCTGGCGCCGGATGCCGTCAGGGACCGAGCGACCAATCCGGTTGACGGCGAGGCGGTGCCGGTGCCGCATTTCGGCCTGGTATTGCCGATGGCCAACTGGCGGTCACTCGCGGAGCGGCTGACCGAGGCCGCCGTCAATTTCGTCATCCCGCCGACCGTGCGCTTCGCCGGATTGCCCGGCGAGCAGGCGACCATGTTCCTGCTCGACCCCGCCGGCAATGCCCTTGAGTTCAAGGCAATGGCCGACCCGGCGAAACTGTTCGCCACGGACTGAAACCGAAAGGCTAGGTCTTGGAATTCTTTACTTCGGGAGCGTGCAGCCGGACGCGGATGATCCGGCGCGGGTCGGCATCGACGGCCTCGAGCCGCCAGCCGCTGGGGTGAACGACGCAATCGCCATTGGCAGGGATGCGCCCGGCCAGCAGGAAGACCAGGCCGCCGAGCGTGTCGACTTCGTCTTCTTCCGAGATCAAGCGCGCATCGACGGCCCCGGCCAATTCGTCCAGTTCGATCCGGGCGTCGGCTTCCCACAGGCCGTCGTCGAGCATCACCAGCCGGCCCTCCGCCTCGGCGTCGTCATGCTCGTCCTCGATGTCGCCGACAATCTCCTCGACCACATCCTCGATGGTGACCAGGCCTTCGGTGCCGCCGAACTCGTCGACGACGATGGCGAGGTGCATGCGTTCGGATCTCATGCGTGCCAGCAAGTCGAGGACGCCCATCGATTCGGGGACGAACAACGGCGTGCGCATCAGCGCATTGAGTGAGCGGTCACGTGTCGGCTCTCGGTTGGCGACGAACACGTCCTTGATGTGGATCATGCCGATCACCTGGTCGAGGCTCTCGCCATAGACTGGCAGGCGGCTGTGCCCGGCCTCGGCGAAAGTCGCCCCCAGCTCATCGAAGCTGATCGAGTCGGGCACGGCGACGATGTCGCCGCGTGTCACCGCGATCTCGCCGGCGGTGAGGTCGCCGAAGTGAAGCAGGTTGCGCAGCATGACCCGCTCTTGCGAGGTAAGGTCGCCGGGCTCCGGGCTGCTGTCCTCGGCTTCGTCGATCGCATCCTCGATCTGGTCGCGCAGCGTCGGCTCACGCTCGCCGCCGAAGATCAGCGCCCGCATGCCGCGCCATAGGCGCGAGCCGCCGTCATCGTCCTGCCGGGTCGCCATCAGTGATCGATCCCGTAGGGGTCGGCGATGCCGAGGCGGGCGAGCGCTTTCACTTCGCACGCCTCCATGTCGGAGGCGGCCTGGTTATCGCCATGGTCGTAGCCGAGCAAATGGAGCGTGCCGTGCACCATCAGATGGGCGGCGTGACGCTCGATCGGGATCGCCTTCGCCTCGGCTTCGCGGGCGCAGACGCCGCGGGCAAGGACGATGTCGCCGAGCATCAGTTCAGGCCCCTGGGCGGCCGGTTCGGCAAGCTCGCCTGGCTCGGCCAGCGGGAAGGAGAGGACGTTGGTGGGCTTGTCCTGGCCGCGCCATTTGGCGTTCAGCGCATGCACTTCCTCATCGCCGGCGAGGCGGACCGACAACTCGACGACACGCCGGCCCTGGCCGAGCTGCGGAAAGGCGCTTTCGGCAATGGCGGCGGTGACGGCCTTGGTGGCCAACTCGTCCCAGCCGGTGCTACTGTCCCATTCCGGATCGGCGTCGAGGACGATGTCGAGCATCATGCGTTCGGTCCTTCATAGGCCTGCACGATGCGGCCGACCAATGGATGGCGGACGACGTCCGATGAAGTGAAACGGACCATCGTCAGCTTGGGAATGCCCTCTAGCTTCGCCACCGCATCGGCCAGGCCCGAAGTGGCGCCGGGCGGCAGGTCGGTCTGGTTGGGATCGCCGCAAATGACCATCCGGCTGCGCATGCCGAAGCGCGTGAGGAACATCTTCATCTGCTGGGGCGTGGTGTTCTGTGCCTCGTCGAGGATGATGAAGGCATCGTTCAGGGTGCGGCCGCGCATGAAGGCGATCGGCGCGATCTCGATCTCGCCGCTGGCGATGCGCCGCTCGACCTGCTCGGTCGGCAGCATGTCGTACAGCGCGTCGTAGATCGGCCGCAGATAGGGGTCGACCTTCTCCTTCATGTCGCCGGGCAGGAAGCCGAGCCGCTCGCCGGCCTCGACCGCCGGGCGCGACAGGATCAGGCGGTCGACCTGGCCGGTGATCAGCATGGCGACCGCCTGGGCGACGGCGAGATAGGTCTTGCCGGTGCCGGCCGGCCCCAATGCGAACACCATGTCGTCGCGGTTGATCGCTTCCATGTAGACGGTCTGGACCGGCGAGCGCGGGACGATGGTCTTCTTGCGGGTGCGGATCATGACGCGGGGCGGCTGGGCGACCTCCTCGCTGATGATGCCGTCGAGGCGCGGCTGGGCAGCCATGCCGATGATCGATTCAACCGCCGCGGCATCGACGTCATGGCCCTGGTCGAGGCGGTTGTAGAGGCCGAGCAGGACGTCGCGGGCGCGGGCGGCGGAGTCGGGCTCGCCCTCGATCATCACCCGGTTGCCGCGCGCGGCGATGTTCACGCCGAGCCGGTCCTCGATCATCACCAGATGGCGGTCATAGTCGCCGAACAAGGGCCCGAGCAGATAGGGCTGCTCGAACTCGAGCTCGAGCCGGGCGCGCTCGTCGATGTTGGCGGCGGCGGGCAGGTCGCGCTTGGCCATCAGGCGGCCGCCGCGCTGCGCAGCGCACCGCCCAGACTGTTGGGCATGGCGCTGACCAAGGTCACGTCGAGCATGGCGCCGATCGGCGCATCGGTCGCGACATGGACCGATTGCAGCCATGGCGTCTTGCCGATCATCTGGCCGGGCTGGCGGCCCTTACGGTCGATCAGGATCCGCGTGTCGCGGCCGACGCAGGACCGGTTGAAGGCAAGGGAATGCGAAGCGATGCGCTCCTGGAGCTGCTGCAACCGTTGATCCATGATGCGGGCCGGGACCGCTCCTTCCATCGACGCCGCCGGAGTCCCCGGCCGGGCGCTATATTTGAATGAGTAAGCCGAGGCGTAGCCGACCGCATCGACGATCGCCAAGGTGCTCGCGAAATCTTCATCGCTTTCGCCGGGAAAGCCGACAATGAAATCGCCGGAAACGGCGATGTCGGGTCGCGCCGCCCGGACCTTGGCGATGGTCCGCAAATAGGATTCGACGCTGTGGCTGCGGTTCATCGCCTTGAGTATGCGGTCGCTCCCCGATTGCACCGGCAGATGCAGATAAGGCATCAGTTTCTCGACCTCGCCGTGGGCGGCGATCAGTGCGTCGGTCATGTCGGCGGGGTGGCTGGTGGTATAGCGGATGCGCTCAAGGCCATCGATTTTCGCCAGCGCCCGGATCAGCCCGTCGAGCCCGCCGCATATCCCCGCCCAGGCGTTGACGTTCTGGCCGAGCAGAGTGATTTCGCGGGCGCCGCCTTCGACCAGGCTGCGCGCTTCCGCCTCGATGTCGGCGAACGGCCGGCTGACTTCGGCGCCGCGGGTGTAGGGGACGACGCAATAGGTGCAGAATTTGTCACAGCCTTCCTGGACGGTAAGGAAAGCGCTCGGCCCGGACTTGCGGCGGGCCGGGAGCGCGCCGAACTTGGACAAGGCCGGCATTTCGGTGTCGACCGGGCGTCCGCCGGCCGCGACCTCGGCCATCATTTGCGGCAGGCGATGATAGGCCTGCGGGCCAACGACCAAATCGATCATCGGCGAGCGGGACTTGGCCTCGGCGCCTTCGGCCTGGGCGACGCAGCCGGCGAGCGCGATCATCGGCCGCGAGCCGTCGTCGCGCTTCAGGCGGCCGACGTCCGAATAGGCCTTGTCGGCGGCCTTCTCGCGGATGTGGCAGGTGTTGAGCACGACCAGGTCGGCGTCCTCGCCGTCGCCCGCCGGGCTGAGGCCCTCGGCGCCGAGCAATTCGCCCATGCGCTCGCCGTCATAGACGTTCATCTGGCAGCCGAAGCTTTTGACTCGAAATGTTTTTGGCGGATTCGTCATGGAAGCGCGGGCCTATACGCGAGCCGGCGCCATACCGGAAGGTGCCAGCGCTTGTGCGATGGCATCGTGGGCGGCCCTGGCCAGCAATTTGCGGTCGGCCTCGGGCGCGACCGCGCCGAGCAGGCGGACGGTGACCGGAAAGCGCCCCTTGCGACCCAGCACGCGCAAGGCATTGGCGGTGCCCGGCTCGCCCGTCCCCCAGCCGATGACCGGCGCCAATTCGCCATAATCGATCGCGGCCGGACGGATGACGACGCCTTCCGGCGGCGGCGCAACCGCGGCCAGCAGCGACGGCTTGAACGGCAGCAGCCGGCCGCCGTCGCCGACGGTGCCTTCCGGGAACAGAGCGAGCGGCTGGGGGCGATGCAGCGCTGCGGCGAGCGCTTCGACCTGACCGTGGATCGAGCGGCGATCGGCGCGGTCGATGTAGAGGGTGTGGTTCTGGTCGGCCAGCCAGCGCAGGAACGGATGGTTGCGGATCTCGGCCTTGGAGACGAAGGCGCAGCCGGTGGCGGCGGCGAGCACCGGAATGTCGAGCCAGCTGACATGGTTGGCGACCAGCAGCGTCCCGCGCGATGCGGGATTGCCGACGCGGCGCACGTCGGCGCCGCAGATCCAGGCCACGGCCTTGAGGAACCGGCGAGGCCATGCCGACGGGCCGAACGCCTTGGCGATGAGGTGCAGCGGGGCGCAGGCGAGGAACAGCAAAAGGAGGCCGGCGATACGGCCATAGGCGCGCAGCCTGGACGTTTCCTCAGCGGCCGCGATCGAGGGCGACCCCATAAAGCTCCATGCGATGGTCGACGAGCCGGAAGCCCAGTTTCTCGGCGATCCGCTTCTGGAGCAATTCCAGCTCCTCGTCGACGAACTCGATGACGTTGCCGGTCTCGACATCGATGAGATGGTCGTGGTGGGCGTCGGAAGCCGCCTCATAGCGCGAGCGCCCGTCGCCGAACTCATGGCGCTCGAGGATGCCCGCCTCCTCGAACAGCCGGACCGTGCGATAGACGGTGGCGATCGAGATGTTGGGATCGATGCCCGCGGCGCGGGCGTGCAGCGTCTCGACGTCGGGGTGGTCCTCGCTGTCGCCGAGCACCCGCGCGATGGTCTTGCGCTGCTCGGTGATCCTGAGGCCCTTGTCGGCGCACAGCGCCTCGATGTCGATCTTGCGGGTCATGAGGGCAGGTTAGAGCGTCGCTGTATCAGCGTCAAAGCAAAGGCCCTCGCCAGTCGAGTTACCGGAGAGGGCCGAAGCCATTACTTCTTCTTGGTCTTGCGGCGCTTGGTGCCGAGCCCGATCGCCTTGGCCAGCGTCCGGCGCTGTTCGGCATAATTGGGCGCGACCATCGGATAATCGGCGGCCAGGCCCCATTTCTGCCGGTACTGGTCCGGGGTCAGCTGGTAATGCGTCATCAAGTGGCGCTTCAGCATCTTCAGCTTCTTCCCGTCCTCAAGGCAGACGATATAGTCCGGCTTGATCGACGAGCGGATCGGCACCTTGGGTTCCGGCCGCGCTTCCGGAGTCGAGCGCCCGGACAGGCCGTTCAAGGCGCCGTGGATGTTCTGGATGAGCTGCGGCAAGTCGTTGACCGCCACGCTATTGTTGCTGACATGGGCGGCGACAATGTCGGCGGTCAGCGTGATCAACGTATCGTCTTGAGTTTCATCTACCATTTGTTTTCCCCGAGCTGGAAAGGCCGTGGCGACCCGTCCCGTCTCCACAGTCCCGGCGGTCACTACGCCGGCTTTGCTTGGGCGGCAATAGTCCCGCAATATTCGGCGCCGCCTGCCTAAATCAAAGCTCGCGGGTCATTGTCAGCGCGTCATGCTGGCTTCCGTCCTGCCCGGAATAATATTTGCGGCGGCGACCCTCGGCCTTGAAACCGAAGCCCTGATACATGGCGACCGCCGGATTGCCGTCCCTGACTTCGAGATGCAGGCGGCGGACGCCGTTGGCCCGGCCATGGTCGATGAAATGGTCAAGCAAAGCGGTGCCGAAACCCCGGCGCTGCGCGACCGGCGCCACCGCCAGCAGCAGCAACTCGGTTTCGTCGGCCACCGTCCGCAGCAAGGAGAAGCCGTGGACCGCGCCGCGCTCGTCGCGCGCCAGCATCAGCTGGACCCCAGACAAGGGCAGGATGCCGGCGCATTGCGAGCGCGTCCAGCCTTCGCCGAAGCTCGGGTCGAAGGCGGCCGCCATGACCTGCATGACCGCGTCGAGATCCGCCGAATCCCCTGGGGCGAGCTGCACGGCTATGGCCTCCGCCGCGCTGCTCATGCCGCCGCGCGCGGTCGCGCGTCCGGCGCGCGGGCATAGAGTGGCCGGGGGTCGAGCGACCTCAGCTTGAGCGGCAAGTCGAGGGCGCGGGAGGCCGACGGCAGCAAATGCAGCGCCTCGCCGCTGCCGCGCGCGGCGACCAGCGCCTCGGCGCCGGTGCCGACCACCAGCGGTGCATCGATGATCGCGGCCGCTTCCGCCGCCGGCAGGTTCAGCGTCTCGCCGGTCGCCTTGAGCGGCGCCCGGCGGAATTGCCGGACGAATAATTCGCCATGGCCGCCGGCCAGCGCCGCCGCGACCGGTCCGTCGCCGGGCGCGCCGGCCGCGAGCAAAGCCAAGGAACACATGCCGAGCACCGGCACGTCCCAGCCAATACCGAGGCCAAAAGCGGCGGCGATGGCGATCCTGAGGCCGGTGAAGCTTCCGGGTCCGACCCCGACCAGCACTTGCGAAGGCAAATGCCCGTCGAGCATCTCGGCGATCAAAGGCACAAGCCGCTCGGCATGGCCGCGGCCGATGACCTCGTCGCGCGAAGCGAACAGGCTGCCGTCCGCCGCGAACAAGGCGGCGGTGCAGGCGGGAGTCGACGTGTCGAGCGCAAGGATCACGGAACGCATGCTCCGGTGGTTAAGTCGGGATTTGGGCACAAGCCGCCCGCCGGGGCAAGCTTAAATGGCTTCGATCGTCTCGACCTCGGGCACGTAGTGGCGGATCAGCCCCTCGATGCCGCGCTTGAGCGTGATCGCCGATGACGGGCAGCCCGAGCAGGCGCCCTGCATGGCGAGATAGAGTGTGCCGTCCTTGTAGCCGCGATAGACGATGTCGCCGCCGTCCTGGGCGACGGCCGGGCGGACCCGGGTCTCGATCAGCTCCTTGATCTGCTCGATGATCTCACCGTCGGCGGGGTCATCCTCGAAGGTCGCGGCATCGTCGGCGATGTGGATGCCGGCGGCGCTGCCGGGCTTGAGCAGCGGCGCGCCGGAGACGAAATGGTCGAGCAGGATGCCGAGCACTTCCGGCTCAAGCGCTTCCCAATGCGTGCCCGGGGCGGCGCTGACCGAGACGAAGTCGCGGCCGAAGAAGACGCCGTCGACCAGGCCAGTGGCGAACAGGGCTTCGGCCAGTGGCGAGGCGTCGGCGGCCTCGGCGGTCGGGAAGTCGCGGCTGCCAGCGTCCATCACCATCTGTCCGGGCAGGAATTTGCGGGTCGCCGGGTTGGGCGTGCGTTCGGTCTGGATCAGCATGAGCGCGATGTGGCCCTCGGGAGGTGCGCGATCAACCCCCGAAGGGCGGGGCGCCGGCGATCA
>JAKFFL010000215.1:0-11902 GCA_036675225.1 Sphingomonas sp.
CCGCCGTTGTTCGGCGTGCCGATGTTGAGCGGCAGCATCGACGGGATTCCGAACGGGCCGTTGCGCCGCGCGGTGCCGAACGGGCGGTCCCAGATGGTGCGGCCGGTCCTGAGGTCGATCGCCCTGATGCCGCCGTAGGGCGGCTGCTTGCACAGCAGGCCGGTGAACGGCATCCGCCATCCGGCATTGACGTCGATCGCGTAGGGCGTGCCCCATTGCGGGTCGCCGGCGCCCTCTGGGCTCGAGCCCATGTCGCCGCCGCGCACCTGCCGGTCCTGCTGGCCCTCGAAGCTTTTTGGGAACCAGCCAAGCTCGCTTGCGACGTCGCGCGGGACCAGCCGGTTGTAATTGGGCATGTTGTTGTAGTTGGCGACGATGACGCCGCGCACCGGATCGACTGCAACCCCACCCCAGTCGGTTCCGCCATTGTAGCCGGGATATTGGATCCAGCGCTGCGTCGCCGTCGGCGGCGTGTACGGGCCGTGATATTCGGCGCGGCGGAAATTGATCCGGCAGATCATCTGGTCGATCGGCGACATGCCCCACATGTCGCGCTCGGTCAGCTCGGGAAAGGCCAAGGTGTGATAGGTGGAGAAAGGCTGGGTCGGCGAACGCTGGGCCGGCTCGACGCCGCCCTGCGGCACCCGCCGCTCCTGCACCGGGAACAAGCTTTGGCCGGTGCGCCGGTCGAGGATGTACATGTCGCCCTGCTTGCTCGGCAGGACCAGCGCCGGAACGGTTCCGGTGCCGACCGGGAAATCGACCAGGGTCGCCTGGCCGCCGAAATCATAGTCCCAGACGTCGTTGTGGACGGCGCGGAAGCTCCACCGCGGCTTGCCGGAGGTGACGTCGAGCGCGACCAGGGAGGTCGCATATTCATTCTCCGGCGGGCGCCGGCTGCCGCTCCAATAATCGACGGCGGCATTGCCCATCGGCAGATAGACCAGGCCGAGCGCCTCGTCGCCGCTGGCGATGGTCCACATGTTGGGCGTGCCGCGCGCATAGGTCTGCCCCGGCGGCGGGTCCTTGGTCCAGTCGGGGTGCATCATATCCCACGCCCAGCTTTTCTCGCCGGTAATCGCGTCGAAGCCCTGGATGACGCCCGACGGGGCGTTGCGATGTTGGCCGTCAAGCACCTGGTGGCCGGTGACGACGACGCCGCGCACGATCGTCGGCGGCGAGGTGATCGAGACCATGCCGGGATGGACCGGCCCCATGCCCTGCTTGATGTCGACCTGGCCATTGGTGCCGAAATCGGCGCAGGGACGGCCGGTGCGCGCATCGACGGCGATCAGCCGGGCATCGAGCGTGCCTTCGATGATGCGCGCCGCGCACGGCGCGTTCGGATCGACGCCCGGAGCGGCGTAATAGGCAACACCTCGGCATGCGGCCGTATAGGGAATCCACTCCTCCGACACCTTCGGGTCGTACCGCCAGCGCTCCTTCCCCGTGACCGGATCCAGCGAGACGAGGATGTTCATGCCGGTGCAGATGTAGAGCGAATCACCGATCTTCAGCGGCGTCGTCTCGGCGCCGTACCTGTCCTTGGGCAGGTCGCGCGTGTGATAAACCCAGGCGCGCTCCAATTTGTCGACATTGGCCGGCGTAATCTGGCCGAGCGGCGAATAGCGCCGCGCGCTGTAGGTGCCGCCATAAGCGGGCCAGTCGGCGCCGACCGGCATCAGCGCCGGATCGGCCATTTCCGCGGTAAAGGCCGCCGGCAGCGCCTGTGTTTCGCTGCTCGATGCCGTCGCCGACAGCAAGGTGCCGCCGACCAGCACCACCAGCACCGCGGCGACGCCGCCGAATGCCGTCCCCCACCGCCAGCGGCGCGGCTCGAGCAGCGGCAATGCCAGCAGTACCAGCATCGCCAGCACCGCCGGGCCGAACACGCGAGGCACCAATGCCCAGACGCTGAGTCCGGACTCCCACAACGCCCAGACGAGCGTCAACACGAATACCGCCAGATAGAGGTAGGCGCCGCGGACGTCGCCGCGCGCGATCAGGGCACCGGAAGCCACCAGGCCAAGGCCGGCCAGCACATAATAAGCCGAGCCGCCCAACGCCACGAGCCAGACGCCGCCGACGACGAGGACGACGCCGATAAGGCCAAGCAGGATTCCGAACACCAGCAGCAGCACCGACCGGTTGCGCGATCGTGGGGCTGTGTCGGTCATTGCCGTCTCCGAGAATCGTGAACAGAGGACGCTGGGCAACGCGAAAAACAGTCGGCGCCGTCCAAAGGCAACCCGTTACGGCACTCGTCGGTTCCTTTGGAGGGATTCCTCAGTGCACGATCATGGGCCGAGCGCGCGCCGGCGTCAGGCCGACAAGGCCTCGGTCGGCTCCGGCAGCGTTGCGACCAGCAACGCGTAACGCTCCGCCATTTCGCGATGCGCGGCAGCGGCGCGCGGGGAAGTCGCCTGTTCGGCGGCCGCTCGTTCCTCGGCGGCTCGCCGGATGAAGTAGGACCTGTCGTCCCGACTCATGATGCCCTCCCCAGGGACGCGAGCTTCGTCAGCGACTCATCCCCTGTCGCTTAACTAGGCTAATTTAGGCAGATTCATTGTGGCTTGCCAATGGCTTACCGCGCGCCCCAGCCGGTGAGGATGGTGCGGATGGTGCGGAACAGGATCAGCAGGTCGAGCCAGGGCGAAAAATACTTGATGTAGAAGAAGTCGTACTGGAGCTTGAGATGGACTTCGCCAACCTCGGCGACATGTCCCTGATTGACCTGGGCCCAACCGGAAATGCCCGGCCGGACGACGTGGCGGTAGCGATAGAACGGGATTTCGTCCGTGTACCAGCTCGACAGCACATGCGCTTCCGGGCGCGGGCCGATGAAGCTCATCTCGCCTTTGAGGATGTTCCACAACTGAGGCAATTCGTCGAGCCGGCTTCGGCGAAGGAAGGCGCCCAACGGCGTGATGCGCACGTCGCCCTCACCGGTCATTGCTGCCTCACGATCGTCCTCGTCCAACTCGCCGACCAGCCGCATCGTGCGGAACTTGGTGACGATGATGTCGCGGCCGCCGCGCCCGACGCGCTTTTGCCGGAACAGTAGGGGCGAGCCATCGCGGACCCGAATCGCCAGCGCGCAGGCGCCCATCACCGGCAGCAGCGCCAGCAGCAAGAGGAGCGCGAGCAGGAAATCGGCGAGATGCTTGATCGACATATAGGCCCGCACCGGCACCAGGCTCCCGAAGCTGTTTTCCGAAAGATGCTTGATCTCGACCCGGCCGGTCAGCGATTCGCGCAATTGCCGAACCTGATAGACGACCCGCCCGTCGATCGCCGCATCGGCCAGGAACGCTTCCCATTCGTCGGGCATTTCGGCGGTAAAGTCAGCGACGATGGCGCTGCAGGATTCAGCATCGGCCAGAACCGGCCGAATCAGCCGGTGCCATTGGACATTGTCGATGGCCGGAAGCGTGTCGACCGCTCCGAACGGGACGATGGCGATCCGCGGGCGGACCCGGCGCTGCACGAAGAAATAAATCGCATAGGCCCACACCAGGTGCATGGCGAAGCCGACCGCGAGCGACGGCCGGTGGTAGGGCAGGCGAGACAGCAGCAGCAAGGTGACCATGGTCGCATGGGCGGCAGCGACCGCCGGGAGGATGAGCTGGCCGGAACGGATTCCGGGATAGGTGCTGACCGAAACCCGGATCCACAGCGCCAGGAAGATCGCCAGCGCGTTGGCGATCAGGGAATTGTGATATGCGTTCACATCGAACGTCGTGTCGACGATCAGCCAGCGCAGCCCGGCCCAGGGAATCAGGGCGGCGACGAGCAGCGCGCCGAGGAACTCGAAGCGGCGGCGCAAAATGAACGCCTGCCCGCCTTTGGTCGTGGGAGGAGAGACCTGCAGCATCACTACATCGTCCAATAATCGACGGACGCCGGCAGCGCCCGTCCCCTCCACATCGCCTTGACGTCGGCCAGGGTGCCGCCCGGCGCCAGCATCGCCGCCAGCCGCTCGGGCGCCAGGCGGCAATATTGGTCATGCTTCACCGCCCCGATCACCAGGTCGAAGTTGCGCCCGTCCACCTCGTCCGGCTCGCGGCCGAACTCGGCCCTCACTTCCTGTGGATCGGCATAAGGGTCGGCGACGGCGACCTGGTGACCGAGCGCCTCTAGCCGGGCGATGAGCTCGGCCGACCGGCTGTTCCTGAGGTCCGGCACATTCTCCTTGAACGTCAGCCCCATCACCAGTGCCGTCCCGGCCTTGCCGCCGCGATGGGCGTGCAGCCGGTCGGCGATCCAGTGACCCATGCCGTCATTGGTGTCGCGGCCCGCCAGGATGACTCGCGGGTCATGGCCCTGGGCCTGCGCCAAATGGCTGAGGTAATAGGGGTCGACACCGATGCAGTGGCCGCCGACCAGCCCCGGCTCGAACCCGAGGAAGTTCCACTTGGTGCGCGCCGCGTCCAGCACGTCCCACATGCTGACCCCGATCCGGCCGAGGATCTGGGTCACCTCGTTCATGAAGGCGACGTTGATGTCGCGCTGGGCATTCTCGATGACCTTGGCGGCTTCGGCGGCCTTGATCGAGGCCGCCCGGAACACCCCGGCCTCGGTCACCGCGCCATAGACTCGCGCCAGCTGCTCGACGACCTCCTGATCCTCGCCGGCGACGATCTTGACGATCTTGTCGATGCTGTGGACGCGATCGCCCGGGTTGATCCGTTCGGGGCTGTAGCCGAGGCGGAAGTCGCGGCCGCGCTTCAGCCCGGCGGCTTCCAGCGCGCTGCCGCAAATGTCCTCGGTGACGCCGGGATAGACGGTGCTTTCATAGACGATGGTCGGCCGCCTCGCGGGATCGGCGACCGAGGCGATCGTCGCCGTCGCGGCGAGCACCGCCCCAAGGTCCGGACGGTTGTTGCCATCGACCGGTGTCGGCACCGTGACGATATAGATGTCGGCCCCGCGGCAATCCTCGGACGAACTGGTCAGCTGCACGCTGGAAGCGCCGAGCGTGTCCGCGGCGACTTCGCCGGTGCGGTCATGGCCCGTGCCGAGCTCGCCAATCCGCGCCTGGTCGATATCGAAGCCGGTGACGGGGAAATGACGCGCCAGCGCAACCGACAGCGGCAGGCCGACATAGCCCAGCCCGACGACCACGATTCTTGGAGATTCGCCTGGCTCGCTCATTGCCGCCCTAATGCACGCCGGGTCCGCCTCGGACCCAATACCGTCCCTTTTAGGCGGGCTTTTGCCCGCTTTGGCCGCGACCAACTCCAAAATGGACCAATCCGGCGCGCTTGGCTTCTAGCCGGTCATAGACATTGCGCAAATCCACCAGCGCCTTGCCGCGCATGGCCTGGGCAATGCGATCGAGGTCGAGGGCACGGAACTCGTCCCACTCGGTGACAATGACCAGGGCATCGGCGCCCGTGGCGGCGGCATAGGCGTCCGCCGCGAACTCGATCGGCGGCAGCAACGGTTCGGCCTGGTCGCGGCCGACGGGATCAAATGCGGCGACCTGCGCCCCGCGCTCGGCCAGCGCGTGGATGAGGACGATCGAAGGGGCGTCGCGCATATCGTCCGTATTCGGCTTGAAGGTCAGGCCGAGCACGGCGATGCGCTTGCCTTCGACGCTGCCCCCGAGGGCCTTTGCGACCCGGTCGGCCATGGCCGCCTTGCGGTCGTCATTGACGCTGACCACGGTCGCGATGATGCGCTGCTCGACGCCTGCCTCGGCAGCCGTCTGCAGCAGCGCCAGCGTATCCTTGGGAAAGCAGCTGCCGCCATAGCCGGGACCCGCATGCAGGAACTTCGGGCCGATGCGGTTGTCGAGGCCGATGCCGCGCGCCACCTCCTGGACGTCGGCGCCGACCGCCTCGCACAGGTCCGCCATCTCGTTGATGAAGCTGATCTTCATCGCCAGGAACGCATTGGCGGCATATTTGGTCAACTCGGCCGTCCGCCGGCTGGTAAACAGGATCGGCGCCTGGTTGAGGAACAAGGGCCGGTAGATTTCCTTCAGGACGTCCCGCGCCTTGTCGTCGTCGGCGCCGACGACGATCCGGTCGGGGATCTTGAAGTCGCGGATGGCCGCGCCTTCGCGCAGGAATTCCGGGTTGGAGGCGACGCTGCTGCCGTGCGGCGCGCCTTCTTCGACGAGGATCTCGGCGATGCGGTCACCAGTGCCGACCGGCACGGTCGACTTGGTCACCACGACCAGCGGCTTCGTCATCGCCCCGGCAAGCTCGCGGGCGGCGGCATAGACGTAGGTCAGGTCGGCATGGCCGTCGCCGCGCCGGGCCGGAGTGCCGACGGCGATGAACACCGCCTCGGCGTCGGCGATGCCGTGCTTGAGGTCGGTCGTGAACTTGAGCCGCCCGCGCTCGATGTTGGCCTTGACCAGCGCCTCCAGCCCCGGCTCCCAGATCGGCATCCGCCCGGCCTTGATCATGTCGATCTTGGCCTGGTCCTTGTCGATGCAGGTCACGTGATGGCCGAAGTCGGCGAAGCAGGCGCCGGAGACGAGGCCGACATAGCCGGTGCCGATCATCGCGATATGCATGCAATGCCCTTTGTGGTGCGGTTCGTGCGGGGCCCTTAGCGCAGGCCCGCCAAGCTGCGCCAGTCACCCACTTGCACGCCGCTGACATGCGAGGCATCACCGCGCCCATGCAGCAGCCCAAGCGCAAGAAGATCCGAGCGCCCACTCCACGGTTGCAGGATGAATTCGCGCATATGACGTTGCGCCGCAAATCGGCGCTCAACGAATGGCAGCAGATCGGGGTTCGCATCCTGCTGATGCTCGCGGCGCTCACCTTCATCGTCGCCTTCCACTGGTATGAACGGCACGGACTGCGCGACAATCTCGACGGCCACGTCAGCTTCTATGACGTCATTTATTTCACCATGATCAGCGCGACGACGACCGGCTATGGCGACATTGTCCCGATCACCGACCAGGCGCGCATGTTCGACGCGGTGATCGTCACGCCGATCCGCATCGTTTTCATCCTCATTCTGGCTGGCACCGCCTATACCTTCTTCATCAAGCGCACCTGGCATCGGTATCTCATGCGACGAATCCAGCAGAAACTTTGCGATCACATCGTGGTTGCCGGCTACGGCACCAGCGGCACGCAAACCGTCGATGAGCTGATCGCCCGCGGCACCGACCCGCAAAACATCGTCGTCGTCGATCCCAACGGCTCCGCGCTCAGCCGCGCCGAGGATCTGGGCTGCGCCGCCATGCAGGCCGATGCCACCAAGGACGAGGCGCTGATGGCGGTGCGCGTCGACCAGGCCCGGGCGATCATGATCTCGGCCGGCCGCGACGACACCTCGATCCTCATCTGCCTGACCGCCCGCCACCTGGCGCCGGGCGTGCCGATCTCCATCGCCATCCGCGAAATGGACAATGAGCTTCCGGCCCGCGCCGCCGGCGGCACTTCGGTCATCAACCCGGTCAGCTTCGCCGGCCTGCTGCTGGCCGGCTCCGTCGAAGGCCAGGGCATCACCGAATATCTGCGCGACCTCGCCTCGTGCGGCGGTCATGTCCGTCTCCACGAGCGGGTGATCGAGCAGTTCGAGGTCGGCAAGTCGCTGAAGGAAGCGGCGATCGGCATTGGCATGCGCATCATGCGCGACGGCGAGTCGATCGGCTTCTGGGAAGATGCCGCCAAGCACCTGCGCGCCGGCGACCGGATCATCGAGGTCATCCCCGAATATCTCTTCCCGAAGGTCGCGAACGCCCGGGGCGCCTAGTTTTCGCCCCAAAAACCGCTATATGGCCGCGACTTCCGTTATGGCCACTGTCCTCCCCACCCCGCCGCGCGTCGGCATGGTTTCGCTCGGCTGCCCCAAGGCGCTGGTCGATTCCGAGCGAATCCTGACCCGGCTGCGCGCCGAGGGCTATGAGATGTCGGGCGACTATGCCGGCGCCGACGTTGTCCTGGTCAACACCTGCGGCTTCCTCGACAGCGCCAAGGAGGAAAGCCTGGAAGCGATCGGCGAAGCCATCGCCGAGAATGGCCGCGTCGTCGTCACCGGCTGCATGGGCAAGGAGGCCGAACTGATCCGCGCCCGCTTCCCCGATGTCCTCGCCGTCACCGGCCCGCAGCAATATGAGGAAGTCGTCGCCGCCGTCCATGAAGCCGCCCCGCCGGTGCCGTCGCCGTTCGTCGATCTGGTGCCCGAAGCCGGCCTCAAGCTGACCCCGCGCCACTACAGCTACGTCAAGATTTCCGAAGGCTGCAACCACCGCTGCGCCTTCTGCATCATCCCTTCGTTACGCGGTGATCTGGTAAGCCGCCGTCCCGACGCCATCCTGCGCGAGTCCGAAAAACTGGTCGCGGCGGGGACCAGGGAGCTGCTGGTCATCAGCCAGGACACCAGCGCCTACGGCCTCGACCTCAAGCACGCCTCCTACTCGCTCAAGGGCGGCGGAGAGGTCCGTGCCCACATGACCGATCTCGTCGCCGCCATGGGCCGGCTGCGCACGCCCGAAGGGGAAACCCCCTGGGTCCGCCTGCACTACGTCTATCCCTATCCGCACGTCGACCGCGTCATCCCGCTGATGGCCGAGGGTGCGGTGCTGCCCTACCTCGACATCCCCTTTCAGCATGCCTCGCCGAAAATCCTCCGAGCCATGAAGCGCCCGGCCAACGAGGCGAAGGTGCTCGAACGGCTCAAGGCGTGGCGCGCCCAGGTTCCCGACATCGCCGTCCGCTCCAGCTTCGTCGTCGGCTTCCCGGGCGAGACCGAGGAAGATTTCCAATATCTGCTCGACTGGCTGGCCGAAGCCCGGCTCGACCGCGTCGGTGCCTTCAAATTCGAGCCGGTCGAAGGCGCCGCCGCCAATGCCTTGCCGGATCCGGTGCCCGAGGATGCCAAGGCCGAGCGCTACGAGCGGATCATGGCGCTGTCCGCCCGGATCAGCGCCGAGAAGCTGGCGGCCAAGGTCGGTGCCACGCTCGACGTGCTGATCGACGCCGTCGACGCTGACACCGGCGGCGCCACCGGTCGCTCCAAGGCCGATGCGCCGGAAATCGATGGGGAAGTCCATTTGCGCGACGCCGGCGGGCTCAAGCCCGGCGATATCGTCCCGGTGCGCATCGAGGAATCGGACGAGCACGATTTGTTCGGAGTGCCCGCCTAGGCGGCGTTACCGTCGCGCCGTTCACCCTGCCGCCGGTCGCCCGCGCGGCGCTCCGGCTTTTCGGGTGGATTCTCGTCGCTCAGGCGCCGGTCGCTTTGCCGCCGCTCCGCTTCGCGCCGCTCGTTGTCATCCGCCATGCTGCCGTCCTCCTCAAAGCGTGACAGGCTGCAGGAAGACGCCGCCGGCTTCCCCGCCCCGGACCCAGCGGATCACCGCCGGGAAATCGCCATAGCGCTCGACCCGCAGGCGCACTTCCTCGCCGACCACCAGCGCCTCGTCGGCACGCAGGCGGAAACCGCCGCTCGACAAATCGACGACCTGGACTGGAAGTTCGCCGCCGTCGGAATCAACCAATACCGCCTCGATCGACGTCCGGATTCGCGGCGAGCGATGCTCGACTGGATCACGCATAAGATACTCGCACGCAACGATTACTGACCCGGCCATAACAGGCATCAATGCCGAATTCCATCATCATGGATTGGCACGTCGTCCTTTTTCGGTCCGCATGTCGCTTATCTGGAACGGCATCGAATGGCTGAGTGTTACACAGCCGCCCATCCCCGGAGGAGGAGAAAGCAGCATGACCCCGATCAACACCCTGGCCGCCTCGTTCGCGGCCGCCGTCGCGCTGATCGCCACCGCCGCGCTCGCACAGCCGGCCCAGGGCGGCGCCAAGTTCAAGACCATGCTCGCCGGCGCCGCCGAAGTGCCAGGGCCGGGCGACCCGGACGGCCGCGGCGAAGCCGAAATCATCATCAATCCCGGCAAGTCGCAGATCTGCTGGAAGCTTAGCGTCCGCGACATCGAGCCGGCGAGCGCGGCCCACATCCACATCGGCCTGGCCGGAATCGCCGGCGATGTCGTGCTGGGCCTGTCGGCGCCGACCGATGGCGACAGCGACGGCTGCGAGACCGTCTCGCGCGCACTTGCCGACGCCATCCGCAAGTCGCCGGCCAGCTATTATGTGAACGTGCACAACGCCACCTATCCGGCGGGCGCGGTGCGCGGCCAGCTCGGCTAGTTTGAGCGAGCGAGCCCGGGAGAAGATTGCGAAGCAATCGTCGACCAGCGCGAAGAGACGCGAGAGCCGGCCAGCCTGCCGCGTGGTGGACAGGACTGACGTCACGGGATTTACTCCCGTGACGGCTCTTGGGCTTGGGGGGAGCGGAGCGGCGCGCTACACGGCCTAGCGATGACCGATTTCGCCAATCTCCTGCAACCCGATCGCGGCGGCCCGGCGCACGCCATCCACCTGGTCGACCAGCAGACGTTCGAGGCCTGGCTGAAGCGGCAGCCGGCGCCCCGCCGCGCGCTGCTCGCGGCGCAGCGGTTCGACGGCAAGACGGCCTATGAATTCGCCATCCTGCCAGGCGAGTCGAGCGACCGTTTCGAGGTCGTCGGCACGGTAAAAAACGCGGCCGAGCGGTCGCCCTGGTGCCTGGCCAGGCTAAGCGAGGCGTTGCCGGAAGGCACCTATCGGCTGGCGGATGGAGAATCCGGCATCGCCGCTTTCGGCTGGCTGGTCGGCCAGCATCGCTTCACCCGTTACAAGAAGCCCAAGGACGAGCGCGGGCCGCGCATCCTGTTGACCGGCGAGCCGGCATCGATCGACGCCGCCGTACGGCTGGCGGAAGCTACCGCCCTGGTTCGCGACCTGGTCGACACGCCCCCGGCCGACATGGGGCCGGCGGACCTCGAGGCGGTGGCGCGCGGTCTGGCCCGGGAATTTGGCGCCAACATCGACGTCACCGTCGGGGAGCCGCTGGCCAAGAGCTATCCGATGATCGCCGCGGTCGGCGGGGCGGCGACGCCCGATCGCGCCCCGCGACTGATCGAGCTTCACTGGGGCGATCCCAAACATCCGCGCCTCGCCGTCATCGGCAAGGGCGTTTGCTTCGATTCCGGCGGCCTCGACCTCAAGCCGGCGGCGGGCATGCGGTTGATGAAGAAGGACATGGGCGGCGCCGCCCATGCGCTGGCGCTGGCGCGGCTGCTAATGGCGGCGAAGCTGCCGCTGCGGCTGCACCTGCTGGTCCCGGCGGTCGAAAATGCGGTGGCCGGCGGCGCCTACCGGCCGGGCGACATCCTCACCTCGCGCAACGGCCTGACGGTCGAAATCGACAACACCGACGCCGAAGGGCGGCTGGTGCTCGCCGACGCCATCACCAAGGCGGCGGAGGACAAGCCGGACCTGATCCTCGATTTTGCTACATTGACCGGCGCCGCCCGGATCGCCCTAGGCCCCGATCTGCCGGCCTTGTTCAGCAATGACGAGTCGCTCGCGGCCGATTTTCAGGTGGCGGCGGACGGTGTCACCGACCCCATTTGGCGCATGCCTCTTTGGGACGCCTATGACGAGATGCTCAAGAGCGAGGTCGCGGATTTGTCGAACGCGGCCGACTCGCCGCTCGCCGGCGCTGTCACCGCCGCCTTGTTCCTGCGCCGCTTCATTCCCGACTCCACGCCTTGGGCGCATCTCGACACTTTCGCCTGGCAACCCGCCGCCAAGCCGGGCCGGCCAAAGGGCGGCGCGGCGATGGGGCTGAGGGCCGCCTTCGCCATGCTCGAAACGCGCTTCCCGCCGCCGGAAGCCTAGTGAGCCTCGCTAATATCGCTGAATCCTGTGGTTTTTTCGGCTCGGCGACGCAACAAATGGGCCGCTGTCCCGTTATCCTTCACCGCAAGCGACATGGAGGATGGCCGAATGGACGACAGCTCGCTTTCCATGTGGATGCGTGCGTTGATCGGGTACGTCCGGTCGGGCGAGCCCGACCTCAC
>JAKFFL010000161.1:0-1884 GCA_036675225.1 Sphingomonas sp.
CGCCGGATCGATGCTGACCAGCTCGATGCCGGCCATGCCGGCCAGTCGCTCGCGGATACCCAATCCGGTCGTGCCGGCTTCGCCGTCGATGAAGATGCGGGCGGATCGTTGGCTCATGAGGCTCTTGCGCAGGTGACAGAACTCGTTCAGGCGCTCGAAGCGCGCAGGACGGGCGGATGGTAGCGCCGGCTTCTCCGTCGCTTGGGCACATGGCTGTCAGGCCGTTCGCGCTCCTGGCGTGCCGAAACCGTTTTCGTCGGCGCGGTCTTGATCTGAAAATTTCCTCGGCACTGCCGCATGCGGCGCGCGGTCGATCGGCGAATTTTTGGTGCAATGCAGCATGCTAAAGTGCTTGCCGCCCCTCGTCAGGGGCAGCTTCGCGCTCACACGGCGACCCGCCGACCACTTGCCGATTCACTCGCCGCATGGCCTTGTCTACCGCCGCGTCAGACCGTCAGCTCATGCACAGACTCGGCATCGAAGTGCAGGTTCCTGCCCGTCCGCACTGCCTGCGCGAATGCACCGCCCCGAGGCCGAGCCGGCCATAAGCCGACCGCCCGTCTTTTTCGACCCCGAGAGCACGCCCATGAAGATTCACGAATACCAAGGCAAGGAAATCCTGCGCCAGTTCGCCGTGCCGGTGCCGCGAGGCTACCCGGCGTTCACCGTGCAAGAGGCGGTGGAGGCGGCGCAGAAGCTCGGCGGCCCGGTGTGGGTGGTCAAGGCGCAAATCCATGCCGGCGGCCGCGGCAAGGGTGGTGGCGTGAAGCTGGCCCGCTCGATCGACGAAGTCAAGGCGCTCGCCGGCGAGATCCTCGGCATGCAGCTCAAGACCCACCAGACCGGCCCGGCCGGCCAGAAGGTGCGCCGCTTGTTGATCGAAGAAGGCGCGGACATCAAGAAGGAGTACTACGTTGCCGCGGTCACCGACCGTGCCACGCAGCGCGTCGCCATGATGGCGTCGAGCGAAGGCGGCATGGACATCGAGGAGGTGGCGCACGCCACGCCGGAGAAGATCCTCAAGGTCTTCATCGATCCGGCCGTCGGCCTGACCGACGCGCAAGGCCTGGAACTGGCGCGAGGCATCGGCGTGCCCGAGGCCTCGCAGGCGCAGGCGGTCGATGTGCTCAAGAAGCTCTACCGCTGCTACATGGACACCGACTGCAGCCTGGCCGAGATCAACCCGCTGATCCTGGAAGGCGACGGCAACATCAAGGCGCTCGACGCCAAGTTCAATTTCGACAGCAACGCGCTGTTCCGCCATCCGGAGATCGTCGCCTACCGCGACCTCGACGAGGAAGACCCCGCCGAAATCGAAGCCAGCAAGTTCGATCTCGCCTACATCCAGCTCGAAGGCAACATCGGCTGCCTGGTCAACGGCGCCGGCCTGGCGATGGCCACCATGGACACCATCAAGCTGTTCGGCGGCGAGCCGGCCAACTTTCTCGACGTGGGCGGCGGTGCCACCGCCGAGAAGGTGACCGAGGCCTTCAAGATCATGCTCAAGAACCCGGAGGTCAAGGCGATCCTGGTCAACATCTTCGGCGGCATCATGCGTTGCGACACCATCGCCGACGGCGTCATCGTCGCCAGCAAGGCGGTCGGCCTGAGTGTGCCGCTGGTCGTGCGCATGAAGGGCACCAACGAAGACATCGGCAAGAAGATGCTGGCCGACTCCGGCCTGCCGATCATCGCCGCCAACACCATGGCCGATGCTGCCCAGGCCGTTGTCGCCGCCGCCAAGCAAGCCTGAAGGACCCTGCAATGAGCATCCTGATCGACAAGAACACCCGGGTGATCACCCAGGGCATCACCGGCAAGACCGGCCAGTTCCACACCCGCGGCTGCCGTGATTACGCCAACGGCCGTGAATGCTTCGTCGCC
>JAKFFL010000185.1:0-11646 GCA_036675225.1 Sphingomonas sp.
GTTTGCGCGAGCACCCTCGCTACCGGGAATTGGTCACGGTGTCCCTGGACTAGCGCATCCTCGCCGCCCGCCGCATCGCCGCGCGCGGGAACAGGCGATGGACCTGCGCGATCAGCTTGTTCGGCCAGCCTGGCACGACCACGGCCTGGTTGCGGTCGAGGCCTTTGAGCCCGGCGCGCACCACCGAAGTCGCATCGGCAGAAATCTTCGCCAGCCGGCCTTTCGGATCGAATCCGGACACCGACCGGAATTCGGTCCGCGTCGGGCCTGGGCACAGGCAGGAAACCTTGATGCCTTGGCCCTTGGCCTCGTCGTGCAGCGCCTCGCTGAACGACAGGACGAACGCCTTGGTGGCGAAATAGACCGCCATTCCAGGCCCCGGCTGGAAGGCGGCGGTCGAGGCGACATTGAGGATGCCGCCGGACTTGCGCGCGATCATGCCGGGCAGCACGGCGTGGGCCAGCTCCACCAAAGCCCCGCAATTCAGGTCGATCATCTCGCGCTGGCGCTCCCCGTCCAGCTCGGCGAAGCGCCCGCTGAGGCCGAAACCAGCGTTGTTGACCAGCAAATCGACCGTCTCGCCATGCCGGATGATATCCGCCATCAGCTCGCCGGCGGCGCCCGCGCGGCTCAAGTCCAGTTCCACCGCGCGGGCATCGCCAAGCTCGGCGGCGAGCGCCTCGAGCCGGTCCTTGCGCCGCGCTACCAACACCAGGCGGTGGCCCTTGGCGGACAGCTGCCGCGCAAACTC
Organism: Sphingomonas sp.; assembly: GCA_036675225.1. GTDB lineage: Bacteria > Pseudomonadota > Alphaproteobacteria > Sphingomonadales > Sphingomonadaceae > Sphingomicrobium. The sequence continues at coordinate 752 of JAKFFL010000185.1, forward strand.
GTCGCCAAGCCCTGCGGAAGCGCCAGTGATCAGCGCGACCGGCGTGACCATGTTAGGCAATCGTCGCTTTCTCAATCTTCCCGGGGCTGGCGGGGGGCTCGCCGACCGGCAGCGCGTCGACATGCTCCATGCCGCTCTCGACCTGGCCCCAGACGGTATATTGCCGGTCGAGGAAGCCGGCGTCGTCGAAGCAGATGAAGAACTGGCTGTTGGCGCTGTCGGGGTTGCTGGTCCGGGCCATGGAGCAGGTGCCGCGGACGTGCGGCTCGGCGCTGAACTCGGCCTTGAGGTCGGGCAAATCGGAACCGCCGGTGCCGCGCCCGCTCGGGTCGCCGCCCTGCGCCATGAAGCCGGGGATGACCCGGTGGAAGACGACGCCGTCATAGAATCCGTCGCGGGCGAGGCCGGCGATGCGCTCGACATGGCCCGGCGCCAGATCGGGGCGAAGCCGGATGACGACGTCGCCGCCGGAGGAAAGGGTCAGGGTCAGGGTCTCGGCAGCGGCCATCATTGGTCTCCATGGGGACAGGGTTGGAGCCCCTTATCCCCTTCCGCTCATCCTGAGTAGAGGCTGAGCTTGTCGAAGCCTCGTATCGAGGGGCGCCCTTCGATACGCCATTTCGACTTCGCCCAATGGCTACTCAGCATGAGCGGAGTGGGGTGACAAAGCGGGCCGTCCAACATAGGGAAGCGGCCACGCGTCACTTCTCGGGGGATCAGGCATGAGCGAGAGCGAGAACTTCGCCGCCGCCCCCGAGCCCGAGGCCGACGCCGCCATCATGGATGAAGAGGACCGGCTGCGCCCCGACTTCGTCGAGCGCGTGCTCGACGCGGTCGATGCCGGCGACCATGACACGGCGAAGAGGCTCGTCGAGCCGTTGCACCCGGCCGACATCGCCGATCTGATCGAGCTGGCGGCCGCCGACGAGCGTGAGGGGCTGGTCAAGGCGCTCGCCGAGATCGTCGACGCCGACGTCTATGCAGAACTGAACGAGCACGTCCGCGAGACGCTGATCGACGAAATGGAGCCCGGGCAGGTCGCTGACCTCGCCGGCCAGCTCGACACCGACGACGCGGTCGCCATCATCGAGGACCTCGACCGGGACGACCGCCAGGCCGTGCTCGCGAAGATGGAGCCCGACGACCGCGCCGCGGTCGAGGATGCGCTCACTTATCCGGAGGAGACCGCCGGCCGCCTGATGCAGCGCGACCTGATCGCAGTGCCCGAGCACTGGCAGGTCGGTCAGGTCATCGATTACCTCCGCTCGACCGATGAGCTGGCGACCGATTTCTGGGAAGTGTTCGTCGTCTCGCCCGACCACCGCCCGGTCGGCACCTGCAAATTGTCGTCGATCCTGCGCTCGCCGCGCGGTCTGGGCGTCACTGACATCATGGTCGAGGACCAGACGCTGATCCCGGTCGATATGGACCAAGAGGAGGTCGCGCTTCGCTTCCAGAAATACGCGCTGATCTCGGCTGCCGTGGTCGACGGCAGCGGCCGGCTGGTCGGCATGATCACGGTCGACGATGTCGTCCATATCATTCAGGAGGAAGCGGGCGAGGACGTGCTTTTGCTGTCCGGCGCCGGCGAGGGCGACATCAACGAGCCGATCGTCGACACCTACAAGTCGCGGGTTCGCTGGCTCGCCGCCAATCTGATGACCGCCCTGGTCGCCGCCACCGTCATCCGCTTCTTCGAGCATTCGATCGAGCGGCTGGCGATCCTCGCCGTGCTGATGCCGATCGTCGCCGGGGTCGGCGGCAATGCCGGCACGCAGACACTGGCCGTGACCGTCCGCGCCATGGCCACCAACCAGCTGACCGGCTCCAACCGCTGGCGCGCGGTCGGGCGCGAGATGCGTGTCGCCATCCTCAATGGGCTGACCATCGCCATCATCATCGGCACTGGCGTTTCGCTCGTTCTCGGCAGCCCGTCGCTCGGCGGCGTCATTGCCGCCGCCATGCTGTTCAATATCTTCATCGCCGGTTTGGCCGGCGTGCTGGTGCCATTGGGGATGGAGCGGGCCGGCGCGGACCCAGCCGTGGCTTCATCGATCTTTGTCACCATGATCACCGATTCGATCGGCTTCCTCGCTTTCCTCGGCCTGGCCACCGCGGTCGGCGTCGTCCGCTAGCGTTCCTCCGGGCTCCACTCGGCCGGCGGAATATCCCGCCGCGACAGCCGCTGCGCCAGGCCGATGGCGGTGCCGACGGCGATGGCGATAGTCAGATCGGTGGCGACGGTCAGGATCATCGTCAGGAACAACAGGAAACGGTCGGACGGCCGGGCGCGGATCCGCTCGCGCCAGCGGTGCGGTTCGCTCATCGACCAGGCGGTGACCACCAGCAGCGCCGCCATCGCCGGCATCGCCAGGTATCCGGCCAGCGGCGCCGCGGCGAGGATGAACAGCAGGATCGCCAGCGCGTGGACGATGCCCGCCACCGGCGTCCGGCCGCCGGCGCGGACGTTGGCGGCGGTGCGGGCGATGGCGCCGGTCGCCGGCAGTCCGCCGAACAACGGCGAGGCGATGTTGGCCGCGCCTTGCGCCAGCAATTCGGCATTGGAGCGATGGGCACCGCCGACCATGCGGTCGGCGACGATTGCCGACAGCAAAGATTCGACGCCCGCCAGGAACGCGATCACCAGCGCCGATGGCATCAGCTCGCTCATTCGCGCCAGGCTGACATCGGGCAGCGCCGGATAAGGCAGCCCGGTTGGCAGCGAGCCGAAGCGCGACTGGATGGTGTCGACTGGCAGGACGAAAAAAGCCGCCGCCGCCGAAGCCAGTGCCAGCACCAGGATCGATCCCGTCCGGCGCTTGACCATGGCGATGGCGATGATCGAGGCGATACCGATCCCCGCCGCCGCGAACGTCGCGCTGTGACGGGCGCCCCACAATAACGGCACCGCTTCCCACAAATCCGCCGGCAACCGGGCAATGTCGAGCCCGAGCAGATCCTTGAGCTGGCTGACGGCGATGATCAGGGCGATGCCGACGGTGAAGCCTTCGATCACCGCCTCCGGGATCAGGGCGATCAGGCTGCCCGCCCGAAGCAGCGCGGCGATGACCAGGATGACGCCGGCCATCAACGTCGCCAGCAGCAGGCCGTCGAAGCCGAACTGGTCGATGACGCCATAGACGACGACGATGAAGGCGCCGGTCGGGCCGCCGATCTGGACCCGGCTCCCGCCCAGCGCCGAGATCAGCAGCCCGCCGATCACCGCCGTCACCAGTCCCGCTTCGGGCTCGGCGCCCGACGCGATGGCAATGGCGATGCTCAGCGGCAGGGCGATCAGGGCAACGGTGATCCCGGCCACGGCATCGTTCAGGAACAGCTTGGCGGAATAGCCGCGCAGTGTCGTCAGCAGCTTGGGTTTCACGCCGCCGCGCTACGGCATGCCAATGGTTGCAAGCAAGGACAGCCGATTGACCCGGTGACGGCGGAGCCCCATCTCGCCCGCGTGCCGCAGCTCCATCTCACCAAGGTCGCCGTCGGCTGCGCCAGCATCGAGGCGCTGACCAACCGCATCGCGCGCCGTTCAACCCGGGGCGAGGTGCGGATCGCCACCCGCATGCGCCCGAAGCGTGGCGACGAGCTGGTCGGCGGCTTCCTGCACTGGATCGTCAAACACCGCATCGTCGCCCGCCAGCGGATCCTTCGCCTCGACGATCGCAGCGATGGCCGCATCGATATCGTCTGCGCGGACCAATTGGTCATCCTGCCGCCGGTACCCAGGCGCGCCCACCAGGGCTGGCGCTATCTGGAAACGGAAGTGTCCGGAGAGGCCGACCCAAGCGGCATCGCCGATCTGCCGCCGCGGCTCTACGGCAAGCTGGCGGCGCTGGCTTTGGTCTGATCGGCCGCCTTACCGAACAGCCAGGCCGACAGCAGCCACAAAGCGGCGAACAGGCTGGTGCCCATCACCACCTCGTAAATGCCCTGGCCGCCCGGCGCCGCCCAGCCCATGGCGAAGCCGATCACCCCGGCGAAGATTTGCGCTGCAGCGGCGGCGAGCATCGCCCGCGCCATCGCCGCCGGCCGTAATCGCGCCATCAGCGCGCCGGCCAAAGCGACCAGGATGACGCCGAGGAACATGAGGTTGGCGGGATTGCCCTCGTCGCCGAGAAAGCCGACGGCCAGGTTGACCCACACCAGCAGGAAGGTGGCGGCGATCGCGACCGTCACCCCGAAGCGATAGAAAAGGCTGTCGGACTGGCGCGTCGCCAGCTCGAGCAGCAGGCCCGATCCGCCGAGCATCACTCCCATCACCAGGAAGTCGCCAAGTCCCCAGTCGACCTCGCCGGTGAAGCGCATCGCCACCAGCGGCATCAGCAGGATGACCGCCGCCCCGCCCCAGCCCAGGATTCGCAAGCCGTTCCACAGCCGCTCGCTGTTCATTTGTGTGACTTCCGCCATGGCCTTGCCTTCCGTCAAATCAGGCAAGCAAGCTGCCACGGTCAAATCTGAGCGGCATGAGCAAGGCGTGAGGATTTGCTGAAAAGCGGCTTTAGCGGCAGCCGGTGACGGTCGACGAACCCTGCGTCTTGAGCGTACATGACGGCGCGCCGGCGAGCGCGACCGAGGCCAGGCCGAGCGCGTCGACCTTGGCGGTGCCGCTGATGCTGGCGCGGACCACGGCCGGGCCTTCGGCACCGATCACCGCATCCTTGACGGCCAGTCCCTCGGCGTCGAGCGAGGAGGTGCCGCGCACCGTCGCCGTCAGCTTCGCCGCCCGGCCGGCGATGCGGCTGCTGGCCGCGCCCGACAGCCCGACCCGCAGCAAATCGACGTCGGCGGAATCGATCCGCATCGTCCCCGATCCCTGGATGGCGAGGTCGAAGCTCAGCCCCTTGACCTTGTCGATCAACAGCGCGCCGGGTCCGTTGACCCAGGCGGTCGTCAGATCATGCGTGCCGAGCGCGATGGTCACCGGTCCACGTCCTTCGCCGGGATAGCCGCCCCAGCCGCCGCTCGAATCGGCGCGAACGATCAATGTCCGCCCCTCGACCTTGATCGAAACTCCGTCGAGCGACGCCTGCGCCCCGCTCGCGCGGGCAAACGGCGCGACGTTGGTCCTGAGCGTCACTTGGTAAGGCCCATCGACGCGGATGCGGTCGAAGCTGGTCACGGAATAATTGCGCTCCGCCGCCCCGGCGGGCACGGCGAGCAGCACAAGAGCGGCGAAAGCTACGGTTTTCATGCCGTCACTTGTCGCCGCTCATGGTTAATGTCGCGTAACCGACAGCTAGATTTGGTTCAGGCGAAGGCGCGAAGGCACGAGGATTGCGCGTCGCCTTCCGCGCCTCCGCGTCTCGGCGAGAATCCTATGCTCTTCGTGCCTTTGTGTGAAAAACATCACCCGCAGTGGACGTTGCCCGATCCCTGCTTCGACACGCTGCATTTCGCGCCGCCGGTCAGTTCGACATCGCCCGATCCCGCGATCTTGATGTCGGCGCCGTTCGTCACGGTCGCGCGGACGGCACCGGAACCGGACGAGATGATGCTTGCGTCGCCCGCGGCAAAATCGGGATTGTTGAACGAGCCCGAGCCGACAAGCCTCAGCGTAGCGGTCCCGGCTCGCCCGTTGGCCCGCACCTCGCCCGAGCCCGCTACATCAATTTCAATGGCTTTCGCGTCTATCCGCCCGACATCGAGGCTCCCGGCCCCGGCCAGTTGCGCCTTGAACTGATCGACATCGAGCGCCTGGACGCTGATGCCGCCCGCCGAGAGCAACTTCACCGTGAAGTCATCGGCCTGGACCCGATCGATTGCAATTGAGCCCGCGCCCGCCATCATCGCTTCCCGAAGCGCCGGAACTTGGATGTCGATATCGACTCCATGGTTGCCATTGCGCGACCAGCTGGCGCCTTCCTGCCAGCGGACGATCAGCTGGCCGTCGCGCACGAGCAGCTCTGTATCGTCGAGCATGGTGCGAGGACCCGACATCGAGATCGCAATTTCATGGCCCGTACGCACGGTCACCACGAACGGCCCGGCGATAGCGATCCGGTCGAACTCGCCGGGCGACGCCATGCGCGCGTCGGGCGGGCCTGGGTCGCGGCTCTTGGTCTGTGCACTACCAGCCAGCAGCGCCCCAGCCGCGGCGGCCAAGATGGCTTTCTTTGGCATCACCCGCAGTGGACGTTGCCCGATCCGGCCTTGGAGACAGTGCACTTGGCGCCGCCGGTCAGATCGACGTCGCCCGAGCCCATGATCGAAACCTCGGCGGTTTCGCTGGCATTGGCGGCGACATTGCCGGAGCCGGCGATCGACACGTCGGCGGTGCGGGCGGCAAGTTCCCTGGTGTCGACATCGCCCGACCCGGCGATCGAGATTTCGACGCTGTCGGCCTTGCCGGCGGCATGGACCTCGCCCGACCCGGCGACTCCGAAGACGATCCGGCCACCCGTTACGGCCGGCAGGCGCATGTCGCCCGAACCGGAAATCTCGCCCTCGAAATCGCCATTGACCTTGTCGACCGTGATCCCGCCGGATCCGGCGATGGCGGCGGCGCGCAGCGCGGCGGCGTTGACCGTGAATTGGGCGGTGCCGTTCGACCAGTTCCAGTGGAAGCCCTTGCGCTTTTTGGGCCTGATTTTCAACGTGTCGCCGTCGACCACGACCTCGGTCTCGTTGAGCAGATTCTCGCCGCCCCGGGCGCTGACGCCGGGCTCTGCGCCGGTGACGACATTGACCTCATAGGGGCCGGCGACCGCGATCTTGCTGAATGCGCCAATTTGGTAGGCGCGGTCGACCTTCGGCCCGGCGTCGCGCTCTTCGGCGTCGGCGGAGACGTGGCAGCCGGCGGCGGCCAGCGCGATCGCGGTCGAGGCGGGGATCAAGTAACGGCGCATAGCAATCCTCCCAATGCGTATTATGTGACTAATACAGCAGGCAGGCAGCGACGCGCAAGCGAAAAAGGGACCGGGCTCGGCAGACCGGGAATCGCGCCAGGAGCGGACTTCGCCCCGGGATTGTGCTACTTCCGGGCGCGATTGAACGAGGAGCGACCCATGCCGGAGTTCGTCATCGAAAAGAGCCTGCCCGGCCTTGGCAAGCTCAGTGCCTTCCAGCGCGACCAGTCGGTGCGGCGGTCCTGCTCGGCGCTCCACGGCGTCGCGCCCGGTGTCGAATGGGTGCAAAGCTATTTGACCGAGGACAAATGCTACTGCGTCTTCCGTGCCCCAAGCGAACAACTGCTCTGGGACCTGATCGATCAATGGGACCTGCCGGCGCCGATCAGCATCTGCGAAGTCAGCCAGGTCGCCGGGCCCAACAGCAAAGTTGAGGACGAGGCGAGCGCGTCCAGCGGCTAGACCGGCTCGGGCACGCCAGTGCCGGCGCCGGCGGCGCGCAAAAAAAGGGCGCCCCCCGCTTGGGAGACGCCCTTCTTTTCCCGCTCTCAATGAGAGTCGTTAGGCGATAGCTTCCTTCGCCTTGTTGTGGATCGCCGCCGCCGTGTTGAGGATCTCGAGGATCTTCACCAGCGCCGTCGGCTCGTCGACTTGCTCCATGGCGGCCAGCTCGCGCGCCAGGCGCGACGAGGCCGCTTCGAAAATCTGCCGCTCGGAATAGCTCTGCTCCGGCTGGTCGTCGGCGCGGAACAGGTCGCGGGTGACCTCGGCGATCGAGGTCAGGTCGCCCGAATTGATCTTGGCCTCATATTCCTGGGCGCGGCGCGACCACATGGTGCGCTTGACCTTGGGCTTGCCCTTGAGCGTTTCGAGGGCATCCTTCATGGTCTTGTCGCTCGACAGCTTGCGCATGCCGACCGCGTCGGCCTTGCCGACGGGCACGCGCAGGGTCATCCGCTCTTTTTCGAAGCGCAGGACGTACAAATCCAGGTTGGTCCCGGCGATTTCAGTGCTTTGCAGTTCGACCACCCGGCCGACGCCGTGCTTGGGGTAAACGACATAATCACCAACATCGAAGCTCAACGCTTTCGCTGCCATTTCTTGCCTTTCTCTGGTCGGGCGAGAGCCTCAAGCCCGTCGTGGCCGCATCGTTCCCCAAACGATTTGCGGCCGGGGCTTCCCCGCCTCTCGATGACGATCCTGCAATGGGCCGCCGCAGGGCGCGGCAGCTTTCACGGGCGATTGTATAGCATATGGGTCACAAAATTGCCAGCCCGAGCTGGACGGGTCCCTCGTCATCCGCACCGGCGAGGTTGTGCAGCCCCAGGCCGAGCAGGCGAATGCCTTTGGGCACCGGCACCAGCCCGGCGAGCAAAGCCAGACCGGCGGCGGTGAAGGCCGCCTCGTCGGCGACCGGTTGGCCGAAGCTTTTCGATCGGGTGATGATGGTGAAGTCGGCGAATTTGACCTTGAGCGTCACCGTTCGCCCCGCGACCTGCGTTCGCTCGACCCGCGCCCAGGCAAAGCCGGCGACCCGCTCCAGTTCGGCCGCAAGCGCCGTCGGCTCGGTCAAGTCCGTGTCAAAAGTGCGCTCGGCGCTGACCGATTTATAGGGACGGTCGGGGCGCACCGGCCGCTCGTCAATGCCGCGCGCGATCTTCCAATACCATTCGCCCGAGCTTCCGAAATGGGCGTCCAGCTGCTCGCGGCTCCATGCCGCCAGGTCGGCGCCGGTGAAGATGCCCAGCCGCTCCATCTTCGCCGCCGTCTTCGGTCCGACGCCGTGGAAGCGCGCCACCGGCAAGGTGGCGACGAAGGCCGGGCCCTTGTCGGGTGTGATCACGCAGAGGCCATCGGGCTTGTTCTGGTCGCTGGCCAGCTTGGCGATGAACTTGCAGTAGCTCACACCTGCCGACGCGGTGAGCTGGCATTCGTCGCGGATCCGTCGCCGGATGTCCTCGGCGATGGCGCGCGCACTGCCCAGCCCGCGCCGGTCCTCGGTGACGTCGAGGTAGGCCTCGTCGAGGCTCAGCGGTTCGACCAGTTCGGTGTAGTCGGCGAAGATGGCACGGATCTGCTGGCTGACGGCGCGGTAGACGTCGAACCGGGGCTTGACGAACACCAGGCCGGGGCAGCGGCGCAGCGCGGTGATCGCCGGCATCGCCGACCGGATTCCGAATTTGCGCGATTCATAGCTTGCCGCCGCCACCACCCCGCGATGGCCGCCGCCGACCGCCACCGGCAGGCCGCGCAGTTCGGGGTGATCGCGCTGCTCGACCGACGCATAGAAGGCGTCCATGTCGACATGGATGATCTTGCGGATGGGCGGGTCGGGCACGGCCTGATTTTCCTGTCCTACAGCCGGCCCCGGAGTCTAGTATCTTGCCAATGGTGCGGCGACGCTCTCCATTGTTCCTCGGGCTCTTATTGTCGCCTAAAGTCGCACCGAATGGCGTTTCTTCACGAGACTTTTGCGACCTTTTGTGACGTTAAGCCCTGTCCTGAGCTTGCCGAAGGGCCCTGCCTTTCCTTGGCGGCTCCAATCTGCTTTAGGGCGGCGCAATGAACATTCACGAATATCAGGCCAAGGAATTGCTGGCCAAGTTCGGCGTCCCGGTCCCCGCCGGCTACGCCGCGATGAGCGTCGAGGACGCGGTCGAGGGCGCGAAGAAACTGCCTGGGCCGCTCTGGGTCGTGAAGTCGCAGATCCACGCCGGCGGCCGCGGCAAGGGCAAGTTCAAGGAGCTTGGGCCCGATGCCAAGGGCGGCGTCCGGCTCGCGCACTCGATCGACGAGGTCCGCGACCATGCCGCCGAAATGCTCGGCAAGACATTGGTCACCATCCAGACCGGCCCGCTGGGCAAGCAGGTCAACCGGCTCTACATCACCGACGGCGTCGACATCGCGAAAGAGTTCTATCTGGCCTTGCTGGTCGACCGTGAGAGCGGTCGCATCGCCATCGTCGCCTCGACCGAGGGTGGCATGGATATCGAGGCGGTCGCCCACGACACGCCCGACAAGATCGAGACCATCACCATCGATCCCGCCACCGGCCTGATGCCGCACCACGGCCGCGCCGTCGCCGCCGCGCTCGGCCTCAAGGGCGACCTGGCGAAGCAGGCCGCCAAGGTGCTGGCGAAACTCTACGACGCCTTCATCGGCACCGACGCCAGCCAGATCGAGATCAACCCGCTGGCGGTGACCGACAAGGGCGAGCTGCTGGTGCTCGATGCCAAGGTCGGCTTCGACAGCAATGCCGAGTTCCGCCATCCCGACTTAGAGCAATTGCGCGACATCACCGAAGAAGAGCCGGCCGAGGTCGAGGCGTCGAAATACGACCTCGCCTACATCAAGCTGGATGGCAACATCGGCTGCATGGTCAACGGCGCCGGCCTCGCCATGGCGACCATGGACATCATCAAGCTGGAAGGCGCCGAGCCGGCCAATTTCCTCGATGTCGGCGGTGGCGCTTCGAAGGAGAAGGTCACCGCCGCCTTCAAGATCATCCTCAGCGACCCGTCGGTGAAGGGCATCCTCGTCAACATCTTCGGCGGCATCATGCGCTGCGACATCATCGCCGAGGGCATCGTCGCTGCCGCCAGGGAGGTCGATCTGAAGGTGCCTTTGGTGGTCCGCCTCGAAGGCACCAACGTCCAGCAAGGCAAGGACATCCTCGCCATGAGCGGCCTGCCAATCGTCTCCGCCGACGATCTCGGCGACGCCGCCAGGAAGATCGTCGCCGAGGTCAAGCAGGAAGTGGCAGCATAACTAATCGTCATCCCCGCGAAAGCGGGGACCCAGACGAACAGCAATCTAGGTTCCCGCTTTCGCGGGAATGACGAAGAAGGGTTCGAGATGAAAATCCTCGTCGCGGTCAAGCGGGTGATCGATTTCAACGTCAAGCCGCGCGTCAAAATGGACGGCTCGGGCGTCGATCTCGCCAACGTCAAGATGAGCATGAACCCGTTCGACGAAATCGCCGTCGAGGAGGCTATTCGCCTGAAGGAAAAGGGCGCGGCAACGGAGATCGTCGCCGTC
>JAKFFL010000154.1:0-1847 GCA_036675225.1 Sphingomonas sp.
TGCCCCAACTCGCTCCCCGGTTCCCCGCACAAAGGCTTGCCTGCGGCGATGGAGCGGGCATAGTCAACCGCGCGACGCACTTTCAACGGGGGATGGGCAAATGGACAAGTTCTTCGGGAATCTGAATCTGGTGCTTGGCACGGGCGTGCTGCTGGCGCTGGCTATGATGGGCATATTCCACACCGACGAGGTCACCGCCTCGGGCGTGCTGCAATGGCTGCACGTATTGTTCGGCGTGCTGTGGATCGGCCTCCTTTACTATTTCAACTTCGTCCAGGCGCCGGTGATGCCGACCGTCCCGGCCGAGCTGAAGCCGGGCGTCTCCAAATATATCGCGCCCAGGGCCTTGTTCTATTTCCGCTGGGGCGCCGCCTTCACCGTCCTCACCGGCCTGATCCTGGCCTATGTCAACGGCTTCGAGAAAGAGGCTTTGACCTTCCAGGACGGGTTCGAGCTGATCGGCACCGGCATGTGGCTGGCGCTCATTATGGCGGCCAACGTCTGGTTCATCATCTGGCCGAACCAGAAGAAGGTGCTTGGCCTGGTCGAGGCCGACGACGCGAGCAAGGCGAGCGCCGCGCGCATCGCTGGCTTCGCCTCGCGCACCAACGTCCTGCTGTCGCTCCCGATGCTCTACGCGATGACCGCCTATCGCTATTGAGCGGGCCTACTTCCGGATGACCTTGTAGCGCTGCAAATCGGCGGCGGGCTCGTCCCAGTCGGGGGCGAGCTCGAGCGCCTTCTTGTAGTCGGCATAGGCCTGGCGGATATTGCCGTTGCGCTCGTTCAATATGGCGCGGCTGTAATAGGCCAGGGCCATGTCCTCGGTGTTGAGCGCGATCGCCTTCTCGATCATCGGCAGGACCGACGTGTCGTTCTCGTTCTGCCGCAAGCTCGAGATCGCCATGTTGAGCCAGGCTTCGGGGTTGGTCTGGTCGGTCCGTAGCGCCCGGCCAAAGTCGCGCTCGGCCATCGAATAATTGCGATTGCGCATGTACAGCACGCCGCGGTTGACCAGGGTCGCGGCGCGGTCGGCCGAGCCAAGCCCCTCCTGCTCTAGCGCCAGGTTGCAATGGTAGATGGCGTTATTGTCGTGGTCCCGGGCCTCGGCGGCCTGCCAGCAGTCGCGGGCGAAGCTGTTGCCGATAGAGAATGTGCCGGCCTCGGCGGGCATCATCGCGGTCACGCCGGCAAATCCGGCGACGGCGGCGGTGAAAAGAGCTTTCATGGAAACCTCCTCTCGTTGAGGAGGGAAGCATAGCACAATAGCCCGGTCAGGGCATCATCCCGCCGCCGCGTCGAGCAGTTTGTGGCGCTTCAGCGCATGGCGCAATTGGTCGTAGCTGAGGCCCAGCGCCGCCGCCGTGGCGCGCTGGTTGAAGCGGCTGCGGCCGAGTGCGTCCTCGAGCAGCGCCCGCTCATAAGCGGCAACGGCGCCCCGGAAATCGCTGGTCGACTCGGCGGCTGGCATGGCGAGCGCCGCCATCGGCTCCGGCGTCGCCTCGGCGTGCGGCTGGCTCGGGCGGTCGATCGGCTCGACGTGCACCACTTCGCCGCTTGCCGGAGCCCAGGGGGAGGCGAACGGGTCGAACTGGATCGAGTCGATCATGCGTTCCGGATCCTCGGCCCGGTACACGGCCCGTTCGACCGCGTTGCGCAATTCGCGGACGTTGCCCGGCCAGGGATAGGCTTCCATCTCGGCCACCACGCGGGGCGAGAAGCCGGGCCAGTTGGTCCAGTCGAGCTCGACCGCCATGCGCCGGCCGAAATGCTCGGCGAGCAACGGGATGTCGCCGACCCGCGCCCGCAGCGGCGGCAGGGTCACGACCTCGAACGACAGGCGGTCG
>JAKFFL010000101.1:0-1845 GCA_036675225.1 Sphingomonas sp.
AACTAATTTACGGCCAGGCCGGAGGCTGTTACGGGCGCCCCAGTCGGGGAGTGGCGCAGCCTGGTAGCGCATCTGCTTTGGGAGCAGAGGGTCGCAGGTTCGAATCCTGTCTCCCCGACCATTCGGTGGGCCTGTAGCTCAATTGGTAGAGCAAGCCGCTCATAACGGCCCGGTTGTAGGTTCGAGCCCTGCCAGGCCCACCATCAACACGCGCAGCCAGTCCGGGGGACTGGCGAGCATGATGATCCGAGCCAGCGAGGTCACCGCGCCAGCGGCACGCTCAGCGTGAAATGCTCGCCGCCAATCTCCAGCGTCCCGCCGGCGATCCCGACCAGCCCGTTCACCAACCGCAGCGAGAATCCGAGGCCCAGCAACGCGCGGTCCCCTTCGCCAAGCGTGAATTCCGGGTCGAGCAGCTCCTCCTTGCCGGCCAGCAAGGTTGCCTTGGGGCGGGTGATTTCAAAGACGCTGTGCTGCTTGGCCGTACGGACGCGGACGGACAGCTGCTCGCCGCTGGCGGTTGCGCCTAGCACGGCGTCGGTAAACCGGCGCAGCAGCCGCTCGGCCAGCTCAGGATCGAGCGCCGATTGCCCGGGCGCCGCCGGCATGTCGATGTCGAGCGTGATTCCCTGTCGCGCCGCGCGCGACTGCAAGGCCTCGGCGAATCCGGGCAGGAATGCCTTGAGATCGGTGCCTTCGCCCGGCCGGGTCCGCGCCGATTGCAGCCTGGCCGCGAAATCCAGATCCTCAGCGGCTTCGAGCAGCGAGCGTGCGTTGGCGACGATCTCCGCCGCACGCTCGCGGTAGCGGCTGTGCGCCGGGCCGAAATACTGGCCGTCGATAATCTCTGCAAAACCGATGATGGCGTTCAGCGGCGTCTTGATCTCATGGATCATCTCGCGCAGCGAATCATGATCCGGCGGGATCACGCCGGTTGCGTGCCCATTGCCCGCCGGGACAAGCCCGGGCTCATCGGGCTCGTCGCGCCGGGCGACCCCGCGATAGCCGATGAAACGGCCGTCAGCGGGAGCGAAGGCGGGCACGCCGCTGATCACCCATTGGCCGGCGAGCGGCCCTTCGTCGCCGAGCTCGAGCAAACAATCACGGAACGGCGCCCGGATGCCAAAGGCGCGCTCGACGCAATCGTCGACGCCCTCGTCAGGGTCCGCAGTGGCAATCGTCCGCCCGACCAGCGGGCCGCGCGGCGCGCCGTCGACCCAATCGATCTCGCCGCTCGGATCACACTCCCAGCGGAACAGGGCCGGCGAGGCCATCGGCGGCGGCCGGACCGCAACGGTCGACCGCTCGCGACTGGAGCGCAGCCGTTCGATGCGGGCGACGACCTCGCTGATCGATGGCACCGGCTCGGCCTTGGCGGCAGGTTGCGGGGTTGGCGGCTCGATTAGTGGCGCGGGTGGCGGTTCGTCTGGCGCGGGCGGCACGGCTGGCGGCGCCAGCGTATCGAGGAACGAGCGCACCTCGACCGAAGCCGAAGCGCGCAGCGCGGTTGCGCCCTCTTCATCTAGGTTCAGGCCGGTGAGCAGCGGCGCGGCGACCGTCAGGCGGTCGGCGGCGAACAATTGCAGCAGAGGCAGCGGCACCGACAGTCCGGAGATGGCGCGGGCGGTGGCGGCGCGGAGGTTCTCGGCGACCCCCGGGCCATCATCGCGGATTGCGGCGATGGCGTCGGCGATCAGGACCGGGTCGCCCTTGCCGCCCGACCGGGCGACGAGGTCGACCAGCTGCCGCCACCGGATCGCGCGGTCGCGCGGCGATCCGACGGGCTGAGCGAGCACCGTGGCCAGACGATCGTCGAAACGCACTTGAGATGCCGCTCCCGCCAGT
>JAKFFL010000095.1:0-1840 GCA_036675225.1 Sphingomonas sp.
TCGACTGGCCCTCGGCCAAAGTGACGATCGCCTTCTTGGAGTCCGACCTCTGGTAGGGCTTGCCCTTCCACTTCTTGGTCTTGCCCTTGGTGACGAGCGTGTTGACGCCGGTCACCTTGACGTTGAACAGAGCCTCGACCGCGGCCTTGATCTCGGGCTTCGAGGCGCCCGAGGCGACCTTGAACACCACCGCGTTATGGTCCGACAGCATGGTCGACTTTTCGGTGATGTGCGGCGCCAGCACGACGTCGTAATGGCGGTTCTCGACCGCCGCCGCTTGCTTCTTAGCCATTGAACCGGGCCTCCAGCTTCTCGACCGCGGCGCGGGTCAGGACCAGCGTCTCGTGGCGCATGATATCGTACACGTTGGCGCCGATCGCCGGCAGCAGGTTGACGCTGCCCAGGTTGGCGCTGGCATGCGCGAAGGAGACGTTGAGCGCGTCGCCGTCGATCACCAAGGCGGTCTTGCCGAGGCCGAGCTTGCCAAGCTGCGCCTGCAGCGTCTTGGTCTTGCCTTCCTTGACGTCGAGATTGTCGACGACGAGCAGCTTGCCTTCCCTAGCCTTCGACGACAGCGCCATCTTCAGGCCCAGCGTGCGGACCTTCTTGTTGAGGCTGGACGTGAAGACGCGGGCGCGCGGGCCGTGGGCCTTGCCGCCGCCGATGAAGATCGGGGCGCGGCGGTCGCCGTGGCGGGCCGTGCCGCCGCCCTTCTGGCGGCCGAACTTCTTGCCGGTGCGGGCGACTTCGCTGCGCTCGCGCGCGGCGCGGGCCGGGCCGCGGCGGTTGACGAGCTGCCAGGTGACGACGCGGTGGAGGATGTCCGCGCGCGGCTCGACGCCAAAGATCTCGTCGTTGAGATCGATGTCGCTGCCCGCCGCCTTGGCGTCGAGGGTCTGAACCTTGACCTTCATCGCTTAGCCTTCCTTGCTCTCGTCGGCGTCGGGGCGGGCGTCACCGCCCTCGTCGGCCGGACCGGCATCCGTGTTGTCTGTCGCGGCAGCCTCTTCGGCGGCGGCTGCTTCCGCGGCCGCGCCGGCTTCCTGCTCGGCGGCGATGGCGGCGACTTCCTCGTCGCTCGGCAGCGCCGGAATCTCATGGACCGCGGCCTCGTCGACCAGGCCCGCCGGAGCTTGCTCGATATCGGCCTCCGGAACATTGGTGGCGACGATGCCCGCCGGATAGGGGACATTCTCGTTGCGCGGCAGCTTGATCGCGTCGGTAATCTTCAGCCAGCCGCCCTTCGATCCAGGTACGGAGCCCTTGACGAAGATCAGGCCGCGCGCGGCGTCGGTGCGGACGATCTCGAGGTTCTGCTGGGTGCGATTGCGGGCGCCCATGTGGCCGGCCATTTTCTTGTTCTTGAAGACCTTGCCCGGATCCTGGCGCTGGCCGGTCGACCCGTGCGAACGGTGCGAGACGGAAACGCCGTGAGTGGCGCGCAGGCCGCTAAAGCCCCAGCGCTTCATGGCGCCGGCAAAGCCCTTGCCCTGGGTGACGCCGGAAATGTCGACCAGCTGGCCGGGGACGAAATGGTCGGCCGAAATGGTCGCTCCAACATCGAGGAGCGCATCCTCGGCGACGCGGAATTCGACGACCTTCGCCTTGGGCTCGACGTTGGCCTTGCCGAACGCGCCGCGCTGCGGCTTGGCGACGTTCTTCGCCTTCGCCTTGCCGGCGCCAAGCGCCACGGCGGTGTAGCCGTCCTTGTCCTTCTCGCGGCGAGCGACGACCTGAACCTCTTCCAGCTGCAGGACGGTAACCGGCACGTGCCGTCCGTCCGCCTGGAACAGGCGGGTCATGCCCATCTTCTTCGCGATCACGCCAGTGCGCATGACCA
>JAKFFL010000187.1:0-11540 GCA_036675225.1 Sphingomonas sp.
CTCGGCGAGGATCTTGCCCTGCTCCTGCGTAAGAATCGCGCCGATATGGTCCACCCGCTCGCGAAGCAGGTTGGCGGTCTTGTGCAGGATGGCGCCGCGCTTCTCGACGTCGGTCGATCGCCATTCCGGCCAGGCGCGTGCCGAGGCGGCGATCGCTTCCTCGAGGTCGGCCTCGGTGGCGTAAGGCACTTCGGCGATGCCGCCGCCGGTGACGGGGTTAATGACGGCATGGGCATCGCGCCCCTCGCCCGATTTCCAGGCGCCGTCGATGAACAGTTGCAGGTCGGCTTGGTAGGACATGCTCGCCGCTCTAGACCCGCCTTGAAGCGGTCGCAACGGGCGGCTAGGCGGGGCGGCAAAAGGAGAGCGTGATGACCAAGCAGGAACTGGTGGCGAAGATGCAGGAGGGCGGCGCCTGGATTTCGGGCAAGCGCGTCAAGCTCGATTTCGGTGACCAGGGCGCGGTCATGCTCGACGGCGCGGCGAGCCAGGTGTCCGAGGACGACGGCGCCGCCGACACGACGATCAAGGTCAGCTGGGACGACTGGCAGCAGATGGCGGCCGGCCAGCTGGACGGCATGACCGCCTTTATGACGGGCAAGCTGAAGGTCGAGGGCGACATGTCGAACGCCATGCAATTGCAGGGCGTGCTGGCGAAATTGCGGAGCTAGCCTTGGCACAGAAAATCTACCCCAATGCCGAAGCCGCGCTCGACGGGCTGTTGCACGACGGCATGCTGATCGCCGCCGGGGGCTTCGGCCTGTGCGGGATTCCCGAGCGGCTGATCGACGCCATTGTCGCCTCTGGGGTGAAGAGCCTTACCATCGCCTCGAACAATGCTGGCATCGACAATGAGGGGCTCGGCAAATTGCTGCGCACGCGGCAGATCGCCAAGATGATCAGCAGCTATGTTGGCGAGAACAAGGAGTTCGAACGGCAGTTCCTGGCGAATGAGCTGGAGGTCGAGTTCACGCCGCAGGGCACGCTCGCCGAGCGGATGCGGGCGGGCGGCGCCGGCATTCCCGGCTTCTACACCCGCACCGGCGTCGGCACGCAGGTCGCCGAGGGCAAGGAATTGAAGGATTTCGACGGCGAGACGTATGTGCTCGAGCGCGGCATTCGCGCCGACCTCGCCATCATCAAGGGCTGGAAGGCGGACGAGAGCGGCAACCTCATGTTCCGCAAGACGGCGCGCAACTTCAACCAGCCGGCCGCGACCTGCGGCAAGATCTGCGTCGCCGAGGTCGAGGAGATCGTGCCCGTGGGTAGCCTCGAGCCCGACTGCATTCATTTGCCGTCGATTTATGTGAACCGGCTGATCCTCGGCGCGCCCTACGACAAGAAGATCGAGTTCCGCACCGTGCGCGAAAGGGAGGTTGCGTAATGTCCTGGGACCGCAACCAGATGGCGGCGCGGGCCGCGAAGGAATTGCACGACGGCTATTACGTCAACCTCGGCATCGGCATCCCGACGCTGGTGGCGAATAACATCCCGGCGGGGATGACGGTGACGCTGCAGAGCGAGAACGGCATGCTCGGCATCGGCCCGTTTCCTTATGACGACGAGGTCGACGCCGATCTGATCAACGCCGGCAAGCAGACCGTCAGCGAGTTGCCGCAGACCGCTTTCTTCGGCTCCGAGCAGAGCTTCGCCATGATCCGCGGTGGGCATATCGATCTGGCCGTTCTCGGCGCGATGGAAGTCGCCGAGAACGGCGATCTCGCCAACTGGATGATCCCGGGCAAGATGATCAAGGGCATGGGCGGCGCCATGGATCTGGTCGCCGGGGTCAAGAAGATCATCATCGTCATGGATCACACCTCGAAGCACGGCGAGCCCAAGTTCATCCCCGAATGCACGCTGCCGCTGACCGGCAAGAACGTGGTCGACATGATCGTCACCGATCTGTGCGTGTTCCAGCGGCCGGACCATGACAGCCCGTTCAGGCTGATCGAACTGGCGCCGGGGGTGAGCGCCGAGGAAGTGCGCGAGAAGACGACGGCGCATTACGTCGAATGAAGGCCTTGCTCTCGCACGAGCCCGGACCGCCTGAGACGTTGCGGCTGAGCGAGTTGCCCGAACCGACGCCGGGTCCGGGCGAGCTGCTGGTCAGGGTCCGCGCCTGCGCGATCAACTATCCCGACGTGCTGATCATCGAGGACAAATATCAGTTCAAGCCGCCGCGCCCGTTCGCGCCGGGCGGCGAGGTGGCTGGCGAGGTGATCGCGCTCGGCGAGGGGGTGACTGACTGGCGGGCGGGTGAGCGTATGGTCGCGGTCACCGGCTTCGGCGGGTTGGCGGAGATGGTGGTGGTGCCGGCGAAGAATGCGTTTCGGCTGCCGGCCGAGCGCAGCTTCGAGGATGGCTCGGCCCTATTGCTGACTTATGCGACCTCGATCCACGGCCTCTACGACCGGGGGCGGCTCCAGGCGGGGCAGACATTGCTGGTGCTGGGCGCGGCTGGGGGCGTTGGGCTGGCGGCCGTCGAGCTCGGCAAGGCCAAGGGCGCGCGGGTCATCGCCGCCGTGTCGAGCGAGGAGAAAGCCGCCGCCGCCCGCGAGGCCGGCGCCGACGACGCCATCGTCTATCTGCGCGGGCCGTTCGACAAGGATGGGCAGAAGGCGCTCGCCGCGCAGTTCAAGTCGGCGGTCGGGCCGAATGGCGCCGACGTCATCTTCGATCCGGTCGGCGGCGATTATGCCGAGCCGGCGCTCAGGGCAATCGCCTGGGAAGGCCGCTATCTCGTCGTGGGTTTCCCGGCCGGAATCCCGAAACTGCCGCTCAACCTGACCTTGCTCAAGAGCTGCGACGTCTGCGGCGTCTTCTGGGGTGCCTTTGCCGCCCGCGACCCCGAGGCCAATGCGGCGCATGTCGCAGAATTGTTCCGCCTGTGGGGGGAAGGGGCGATCAACCCAAAGATCAGCGCCACTTACTCTCTCGATCGCGCCGGCGAGGCGATCGCCGCCATGGCCGCCCGCCGGTCGATCGGCAAACTGGTAGTGACGCTGGACTGAACTCGTGCGCGTCCCTATCTCGCGCTAGATGCAGACGAAGGACCTTCCATGACGACGTTCGATGACCGCCAGCGCGCTTTCGAAACGAAATTCGCTCGCGACGAGGAGATGCAGTTCCGAGTCATCGCCCGCCGCAACCGCCTGCTAGGCGAGTGGGCGGCGCGGCTGATGGGCCTGACCGACGCCGAGGCCGAAAGCTACGCCAAGGACGTGATCCGGGCCGATTTCGAGGAAGCCGGCGACGACGATGTCGTCCGCAAGGTCCTTGGCGATTTGACCGGGGCGGGCGTCGATTGCGACGAAGCCAAGATCCGCGACGCACTGGGCCACAAGATGGTCGAGGCCAAACGCCAGATCATCGAATCGAGTAACTGATGGCAATGCTTGCTGACGATATCGAGGCGATGATCGTCGCCGCGATTCCCGGCGCGCGGGTCGAAATCCGCGACCTCGCCGGCGATGGCGACCATTATGCGGCGCGGGTGGTCAGCGAGAGCTTCGCGGGCATGAGCCGGGTCAAGCAGCACCAGGCCGTCTATGCCGCGCTCAAGGGCAAAATGGGGGGCGAGCTGCACGCATTGCAGCTGGAAACGGCCGTACCTTCCGGAGACCAAGAATGACCGACCCCAAGGAGCGCATCAACGCGCTTGTGAAATCGAACGACATCGTCCTGTTCATGAAGGGCACCGCGCTATTCCCGCAATGCGGCTTTTCGAGCCGGGCGGTAGCCATCCTCGACCATCTCGGCGTGCCCTTCGAGACCGTCGACGTGCTCCAGGACCAGGACATCCGCGCCGGAATCAAGGAGTATTCCGACTGGCCGACCGTCCCCCAACTCTTCGTCAAGGGCGAGTTCGTCGGCGGCTCCGACATCATGCTGGAGATGTACGAGAGCGGCGAGCTGCAACAGCTGGTTGCCGCAAAGTCGGAGTAATCTTGCCACGAGCTGTGCTCGCCGCGAGGATCAAAAAGGAAAGGGCGGCACGCGGGACCAGAGAACCGTCATGCCGCCCTTTGATTTGGTTTGTGGAACCAAGTGGACGCAGACAGTACTGCAACCGCCATGCCAAATGATGAAAACGGCAAAAAACCACCGAAAATTGTAAGATACATTTTGACCGCCTCGATGTGATCGTAAGAAATCCCGACATTCTGACGGCACCATCCACAAAAAGTGTGTTTACAACTGTAGTCGCATTGCCTACAACTGTAGTCGAAGGGGTTGCAGCATGGACAAGCGCATCAGCGATGCCGAGCTTGAGGTGATGGAGGCCTTGTGGGGGGCGGACGAGCCGCTGACCGCGGCCGAAATCGCCGAGCGTGTCGACCCGGGCCGCGACTGGACCCTGGCGACGGTCAAGACCATGCTTTCGCGCCTCGCCGCCAAGGGCGCTCTGTCGTATCGGGTCGAGGGCCGGCGCTTCCTCTATTCGCCCGCCATCGGCCGCGACTCCTACGTCGGATCGGAATCCCGGCGCTTCGTCGACAAGTTGTTTGGCGGCCGTCTATCGCCGCTGGTCGCACGCCTGGCCGAGGAGGATAGTCTTGACGACGAGGACATCGCCAGGATCGAGGCGATCCTGAAGGAGCTCAAGTCATGACCGGCTGGCTGCTTGGCACGTTGCTCGCGACTTCGGCGCTGATCCTGCTCGTATTGCTGGTCCGCGAACCCGTGCGGCGCCGGTTCGGGTCGCGAGTCGCTTATGGCCTGTGGCTAATTCCCGCCGCCCGGCTGCTGATGCCGAGCCTGACCGAGACGGTCGAGCGGACCGTGCCGTCCGGCGCGCCGGTGCAGCCATTGCTGCAGCCTATCGCCGGTGAACCGATGCTGCTGACGCAAATTGCCCAGCCGGCGCCGTCGCTGCTCGAACAGGTTGGCGGCTGGCCAACGGTTCTGCTGACCGTCTGGCTGGGAGTCGCCCTGGGCCTGTTCGCCTCGCGCATGATGGCGTTCCGCCGCGACCGCCGCGCGATCCTCGACCGCGCGGTCGAGCTTGCGCGCCTCGGTTCGGTCCGGCTGGTCCGGTCGAGCGAGGTGTGTAGCCCGATCGCGTTTGGCATCTTCAACAAGGTCATCGCCGTACCGGTCGATTTCGACAGGCTCTATGACGAGCGCGAGCGCCGCCTGGCGCTCGAGCATGAACTTGCCCACCACCGTTCGGGCGACCTCGTCGCCAACCTCTTCGCCTTTGTCCTACTCTGCCTCCAGTGGTTCAATCCGCTCGCCTGGGTCGCTCACGCCGCTTTTCGCTTCGACCAGGAAGCGGCGTGCGATGCCCGGGTGCTGGACAAAGCCAAGGCCCTCGATCGCGCCGACTATGGCCGGGCGATCGCCAAGGCCGCTTCGGGACGGGCATTGCTGTTCGCCAGCGCACTCGATCGACGCAACACGCTTCACAGGAGGCTAAAGTCCATGCTGAACAGTTCCACCACCGGCAGCCGCACGGCTGGAAAGCTGATGATTTTCGCCGCGGTCGCCGTCGCGCTGCCTCTCACCGCCACTCGCGCGATCGAATATGTCGACGTGCCGGCGTCGCCGGCCGCGCCCGAGGCACCGCCGGCTCCCGCTGCGCCAATGGCGCCAGCTGTCCCCGTAGCCCTCGCGGTCCAGCCGATCGCGCCCGTTGCACCCGCTCCGCCCGCTCCTCCGGCGCATTGGGATGGTGTCAACATCGACGGCGATATGGTCACCATCAACGGGCAGACCAAAGGCTGGAAGCAGCTGACGCCCGCCGAAAAGCAACGGATCCGCGGTGAGATCGCCGAGGCCAGAGCGGAACTGGCGCGCACGAAGATCGATCGCTCCGAGATCGAGCGCGATATTCGCGAGGCGCTTCGGGAAACCAGGATCGACCATGAGGAAATGCGCCGCGAAATGACCGAAGCCCGGACTGAAATCGGCCAAGCGATGCGCGAAATCGACGCCCACGCCGCCGACATCCGCCGCGCCGGCCAGGACCCGGAGCAGATCAAAGCCCAGATCCGGGCATCGCTGAAAGCGGTCGAGGCGATCGATATCGAAGCCATCACCCGCCAGGCCATGGCCTCGGTCGATCCAGCCAGGATTGCCGCCAGCGTGGCCGCGGCCGATGCGTCCATCGCCCGGGCCCAGGCCGAGATCGCGCGGGTCGAGGCGAGGCTGGAGGACGACTGACAAGGGCTCGAAGCGGCGCGAGGGCGAAGCCATCTTATGGCGCTCGTGCGGCCAGGGGCATCCGCGGTGGGGAGGCCGTCGCGGATGCCCCTATTTCGTTGCGCCCCGGCTTGCGCTAGGAGCGCCTAGGCGGCGGCCGCAGCCCGGCTGATGGCACTTTCCCGCCCGCAGGGGGTTTGGTGCCACGATGAGTCGCGACGATCCCTGGGATGCTTATTGCGATCACGGGCCGCCGCGCCTGTTCTGCGACCTGACGCAAAGCTGGTCGGCCGTCGGCGGCGGCGTCGGCACCTATTTGCGGCACAAGCGCCAGCACATCCTGCAGACCATGCCGCATCGGCATCTGCTAATCGTCCCCGGGCCTCGCGACGAGGTGATCGAGGAAGAGCGTGCGATCACCGTCACCATCGCCTCGCCCAAGGTGCCCGGAAGCCCGCAATACCGGCTGATGCTGCGCAACCGAGCGGTTCGCCAGGCGCTCGAACGGTTTCGGCCGGACGTCATCGAGTGCCAGGACGCCTATAATCTGCCCTGGGCGGCGATCGCTTTTGCCAGGAAGCATCCCGGCACCGCTTTGGTGGCGGCTTACATGACCGACTTTCCGACCGTCTATGTCGAGCGACCGTTCCGCAAGGTGGTGGGCAAGACCTTGGCCGGTGCCGCGTCGCGGCTCTGCTATTGGTATTGCGGCAAGCTCTACAGCCGCTTCGACGGTATGTTCGCTCTGTCGCAGAACGGTGGCCTGACCAAGCTCAAGAGGCTTGGGCTCGACCGTATCGAAGTGGTTCCGCTCGGCGTCGAGCTTGGCGATTTTTCACCTTCGCTGCGCGATCCGAAGCTGCGGGCGAAGCTCGGCGTCGGCGATAACCAGCCGCTGCTGGTCTATGCTGGCCGGATCGACGGCGAGAAGCGCGCGCAGATGCTCGTCGATGCGTTCGCCTTGCTGCCGCGCGAACTGGGCGCGCATCTGGTGCTGATCGGCGACGGCCCACTGCGCGAAGGCGTGCTTGCCCTGGGCGACGACCGTATCCACGCGCCCGGCTACGTCCGTGAGCGGTCCGAATTGGCCCGCTGGCTGGCCAGCGCCGACATCTACGTGTCCGGCATGGCGGACGAAACCTTCGGCGTGTCGATCGTCGAGGCGCAGGCCTCGGGGCTGCCGGTCGTCGGTGTGGCCGCAGGCGCCATGGTCGACCGGGTCGTGCCCGAAATTGGCCGGCTGGGACCGGTCGACGATATCGAGGCGATGGCGCGCAACATCCTCGAAGTGTGGAATTCGGACCGCGCCGCCATGGGCAAGGTCGCCCAGCGCCACGCCCGCCAGTACAGCTGGGACCGTGGCATGTCGGACCTGTTCACGAGCCTGTATCCCAAGGCGGTCCGCCGCGCCTGGGCCCGCTCCGCCCAATCGGCGGCGGCGATCACGCCGGCGCTTGCCGACGCCTGACAATAACTGGTTCAAAAGGGGTTCACGTGGCGTGCCGTTGGGCTAGTCTCGCGTGCGGGAGGATTGTTGATGATCAGGCGTATGGTATTGATTCTGGCGGGGTTTGGACTGGCGGCGACGGGGGCGCTAGCCCAGGAGGCCGAGCCGTCGCCGGGCGAACCTGCCGCCGCTCCGGCGCCCGAGCTCAAGGCGCTCGCCGACAGCTGCTCGGCCCACAAATTCGAAACAATGGTGGTCGTCGACGGATCGGGGCGCGGCAAGAAGGTCAAGATTTGCGGCCAGACCGGCCAGAGCGACGCCGACTGGCTGGTGACCCTCCGGGATTCGGCCGCCAAGGTCGATGCCGATGCGGCCATGGCCAAGCCGGTCAAGGACCAGATCGTCGCCGCGCTGCAGGCGGAGATCGGCCGGCTCGAGAGCCTGGCCCGGGCTTCGGCCGCCGCGAGCGCGCCCACCATCGGCATCGCCATGCCATCCGCGCCCGTCGTCGTGCCGGAAGCCGCGCCGCAATATTCGAGCGTGCCGCCGCTGCCCGCTCCCAAGCCGCGGACGGCGGCCGGGTTGGCCACTTCGGCGTCGGCGCCTGTCGATAGGCCGCGCCTGACCATTCGTTGCGCCTTGCCGCGCGAAACCTTCGTCGACTGCACCCGGCTCGCGCGCGAGACGCAGGTGTTGATCCGCGCCGACGAGGATCTCGCAAGCGGAATCAGCGTCCGCTTCCTGCGCGGCGGCGACCAAAGGGCCGAACTCGATCTTGGCCCGCTCAAGAAGGGCGAGTCGCTGCGTGAGAAGCTGCCCGGCCGGGTCTGCTCCGGCGTGCTTCGCGGCAAGGTCCAGGTGCAGGTCCTGAGCAAGGGCAAGGTAGCCGAAACGCTCGGGCCTTTTGCGCTCTACTGCGGCTCCTGACGGGCCGTTCAACTGGCGTTCAGCGATTCGGGCAATTCTGTGCTCCTCGCGACACGAGGGAAGTGGAACCATGAACCAGCTAAGTCTTGCCCTGACCGCCGCGGCCGCGGCCGCTCTGGCTTTTGCCGTGCCGGGCTCTGCCCATCCGGACCATTCCACCAAGGATGAGGTCCGCGAAATTAAGATCGTCAAAGTCGACAAGGCCGGCAAGGACGTGAGCGGAGCCGAGTTCGCCGCCGATTGCGCCAAGGGCCGAAAATTCGAATCCTCGGCCGAGGCCGGTGACGGCGCCCAGGAGAAGCGCGTCAGCAAGATGGTGATCTGCTCCGACCCCGGCGAATCCGATGCGGCCTGGGAAAAGACCTTGCGTGACGCGCTGGCGCGGCTGCAGGCGGACGACGAACTGCCAGCCGAGGGCAAGGCCAAGATCATGGCCGACCTTGAGAGCGAGATCGCCAAGCTCGGCCGATAGGCCGGTTGCTTGGCGTCAGGAGCGTTCACGGCTAGGCCGGCGCCGTGGACGCCCCCTACGCACGGCTGGAGCAGCTCGAACCCGGGATTGCCCGGGTCCTCGCCCATAATCCGTCCGCATTCACTTATTACGGCACCCAGACCTATCTGGTCGGCGAAGGCGAAATCGCGGTCATCGATCCTGGCCCCGCCCTCGACGCGCACATCGGCGCCTTGTTGGACGCCATCGCCGCCCGGCCGGTTGCAGCGATCTGCTGCACGCACACGCATCGCGACCACAGCCCGGCTGCGCGGCCGCTGGCGGCGGCGACCGGGGCGCCGGTCATTGGCTGCGCGGCTCTTGCTCTGGAAACTGTCGGGCCGCGCGCCGACGCTGCCTTCGACGGGGATTATGCGCCGGACCGGGTGCTTTCCGATGGTGAGAGCATAACGATTGACGGAAAGCCGCTGACCGCCGTGGCGACGCCGGGCCATACCTCCAATCATTTGTGCTTCGCTTATGGCGACGCGCTGCTGACCGGCGACCATGTGATGGGCTGGTCGACGACCGTGGTGGTGCCGCCCGACGGCGACATGGCAGCCTACATGGCCAGCCTCGACAAGCTGCGCGCGCGGGGCGATCGAATCTATTACCCGGCCCACGGCTCGCCGGTGACCAGGCCGCAACAATATGTGCGCGGGCTGATGGGGCACCGGATGCAGCGCGAGAAACAAATCTTGCGGCTGGTCGGAGGCACTGCGCGCACCATCCCCGACATCGTCGCTCAGGCCTATCCGGGTCTTGACCCGCGATTGGTGACGGCGGCAGGCGGCTCTGTGTTCGCTCACTTGCTGGACCTTGAAGCCCGCGGCCTCGTTGTGGTGGAGGAGGATCGATGGAAGGCCGCCTGAACAAGCCATTGGCGATCGCCGCGGTCGTGGTCGCGCTACTGGTCGGTTTCCTGGTCGGCGGCATCGCCGATATCGGCAAGCGCCTGTTTGGCGGGGTCGACCCGGAAAGCGTCGTCACCTCCAGCCTTCAATCGATGCGCGCGCAGAACAGGCTGGTGCCGTTCGTCGCCCGGTTCGTCTCGGTGACCAGTTCGCGCCAGGAGAAGTTCGGGTTGTCGGCCGAGCGCACCCTGATCCTGCCGGGCACGGTGCGCTATGAGCTCGACCTGGCCAAGATCGAGCGCGATGACCTCGCCTGGGACGAAGCGACCAAAACGCTGACCGTGCAGCTGCCGAATGTCGAGATCGCCGGCCCCGAGGTCGATCTGAGCGCCGCGCGCGAATATGGCTCGGGCGGTATCCTCAGCGCCGTGACCGACGCGGAAAGCAAGCTCGACGACGTCAACCGCGGCCTGGCGGTGGCCGATCTCCGGAAGCAGGCGGCGGCGCCGACGCCGATGCGGCTGGCGCGCGAGGCGGCCCGGCAGGCGGTCGAGCGCAGCTTTGCCATGCCGCTCGATGCCGCCGGGATCGAGGGTGCCCAGGTCGTCGCGCGCTTTGCCGACGAGCCGACTGGCGACCCTAGCTATCTCGACCGCTCGGTCACATATAATGAAGCGATCGCAGAGGCGCGGAGGCGCCGCGCTGGAGAGAAGACGCCGTGACCGCACAGCCGCAAAGCCTGAAGGGCCTCGACCTGATCGCCGAGATCGCGCGCCTGAAGCAGGAGCGCAACGCCGTCATCCTCGCCCATTATTACCAAAAGCCCGAAATTCAGGACCTGGCCGATTTCGTCGGCGACAGCCTCGATCTTTCGCGCAAGGCGGCCGCAACCGACGCCGAGGTCATCGCTTTTTGCGGCGTTCGCTTCATGGCCGAGACGGCGAAGATTCTGTCGCCGGAGAAGATCGTCATCCTGCCCGACATGGACGCCGGCTGCTCCCTGGAGGACAGCTGCCCGCCCGAGCAGTTCAAGGCCTTCCGCGAGGCCCACCCCGATCATATCGCGCTGACCTACATCAACTGCTCGGCGGCGGTGAAAGCGCTTAGCGACATCATCGTCACCAGTTCCTCGGCGCAAATCATTCTCGACCAGATCCCGAAGGACCAGAAGATCATCTTCGGCCCCGACCGGCACCTTGGCGGCTACCTGGCGCGCAAGACCGGGCGCGACATGTTGCTGTGGCCGGGCATCTGCATCGTCCACCAGGCGTTCAGCGAGACCGAGCTTCTGAAATTGAAGGCAGAAAATCCGGGTGCGCCGGTGGCCGCGCATCCCGAATGCCCGCCGCACATCATCGAGCACAGCGACCACGTCGGCTCGACCAAGTCGATCCTCGACTTCGCGCTCACCAGCCCGGCGCAGACGATCCTGGTCGCCACCGAGCCGCATATCATCCATCAGATGGAAAAGGCCGCGCCGGGCAAGACCTTCATTGGCGTCCCCGGCGGCGACGGCAATTGCAACTGCAACATGTGCCCGTACATGGCGCTGAACACGCTCGAGAAGCTCTACGTCGCGCTGCGCGATTTGAAGCCGCGTATTGAATTGTCGGCGGACGTCATGGCCAAGGCGCGGCTGCCGCTGGAGCGAATGCTGGAAATGGCGGGGCGCACG